>CALUYR010000070.1 GCA_944325045.1 Candidatus Gastranaerophilales bacterium | reverse complement strand
ATCAAACTTTTACTTAAATTATCAATACGTGTTTTCAAACTCATATCAATAACATCATCATTAACTTTAACCGTAAGTCCGGCTAAAATACTCTCATCCTTTTGCCAATCAGGCATTACTGTTTTACTTAGCTTTGCAGTTAACTTTTCAACAATTCTGTTTTTCTGCTCATCGCTAAGGTCAACCGCAGAAACAATTGTTACAGGCTGAATATTATTCAGTTCGTTCAATTTTTCCGTAAAATCAGCAAAGATTTGGGAAAATTCGCTAATACGTTTTTTCTCAACGAGAATTTTCAGGAAATTAAGAATATCATTGCTGACTCTGCCGCTGAAAATCGAGTTCAGAATATCAATTTTCACATCATCATTAATCGCCGGATTGAGCATAACCGACTTGAACTCATCAGAAGTATCAAACACTTCTGATACAGCCAAAAGATCTTCAGAAAGTTTCTGGAAAGATTCACGATTATCTTTTCCGAGCGCAATAAGCGCTTCGGCATAATTTTTTGCAGCTAATGAAATTTTTTCAAATGATTTTACCATACCTAAATTGTTACCTTATCTAATTCCTCAATACTTTCATCAATATACTTGTTATGCAAGGCTGGATCCTGCTGCAATTTAAACTTTACAAACTTTCTCGCAAGATCAACAGATGAATTTGCAGTATCTTGTGTAAGAGATGTAAAAAGCGTTTTTTCTTCCGCTTGAACAACTTTTTGGGCATTGTTTTCGATCTGCTTGATCTTACGGTTGGCAGCCTCGGCAATAGAATCTGCAATATTGTCTGCCCGCGACTTTGCCAGGGAAAGTTTCTCGGATATCTCATCATCAATATGTTCTATCTTTGACTTTGCACCTTGAAAGTAATTCATTGCGTTTTCACGTGCTGATTTTGAATCCTCAATTTTGGTGATAATTTCGATTTTTAATCTTTCAAGAGCATCACCAAGCTTAAGTTTTTGCATAATCACAGCAAGGATAACAACAAGAACAATAAAGTTAAAAGTATTAGATTCTAATATTAAAGTCCACAAATTGATTATATCATTCATAATTTAATTCCGTTCAATTGGGTCATATCATCAATTTTGACATCAAATCCGAGGACTTTTGAAGAAATAGTTTCGGCTAACCCGACGATTTTGGAATCGAGTTCTTTTTGAGCCGCAATTTTCTCTTCAGCGAGCGCGGATTTTCTGTCTTTAATTTCCTCCGCCGACTTTAAGGACGCTTGAGAAGTCAGGACTTTAGTCTGAGCATTAGACTGCTCCATTCTGTCCGCGATAATCCTTCTGGATTTGTCGTCAGCATCAGCGAGTTTAACATCACGATCCCGGAGTATTTCTTCCGCATCATCATTAAATTTTTTTGCTTCATTGTAGTTGCCCGCTAAAATTTCTTCCCTCTCGTTTACAACCTTGGTAAGCGGGGTATAGAAAATTTTGTTCATAACAGCGACGAACGCCAGGAAACTTACAACTGATACTAAAAATGTAGCGTTAAATTCCATAATTCTACTCCGTTATAACGACTATTTACCCAACAAAAGGAATGCGATAACGAATGCGTACAGAGCACAAGCTTCAGCAAGCGCAGCACCAAGCAGGAAGAACCCGAACGCTTTACCTGCAACTTCCGGCTGGCGGGAAACAGCATCCATCAAGCCTTTTGTCGCAACACCGATACCAAGTCCGGCACCAATCGCACCGAAACCGATTGCAATACCTGCACCTAACTGAGCTAATTGTAAATGTTCCATAATTTTTTTCTCCTTTTTTTATAATAATTCAAATTTTACTAATGTTCTTCACCGGTAGCAGAGCCGACATAGGCAATTGTCAGCATCATAAACACGGTTGCCTGAATAAATGCAACGAGGATTTCAAAGAGCATAACCGGCAGAGGAGCGAAATACGCGCTTGCGGCCAAAGCTATTGACACCAAAATTTCGCCTGCAAATATATTGGCAAAAAGTCGGATAGACAAACTCAAAGGTCTTGTAACCATTTCAAGAAGTTCGACCAATGCCATAACAATACTTACAAAAGAAAAGTCATGCAAAAAGAATTTCGGCCCTTTTTTGATTATTCCTGCTCCTACATAATAAATAAGCACGATAATAGCCATAGCAGCAGTCATATTTATGTCATTTGTCGGGGAAGCCAATTCTCCCTGCTTAATATGAATAATTCTCAAAGGCAGCTGTCCCATGAGGTTTGCAAACAAGATAAACAAGAATAACGAAGCAACAAGTGGAACATGCTGTTTATTACCTGCGGGCATCATCGTGTCCATGATCCCCCAGAAAAAGCTCATAACTTTTTCACAACAAGCCTGAAGTTTTCCGGGAACCACAGATAGGTTACGTGTTGCAATAAACGCGAAAATTATAAGGCATATCATTGCAAACCACATAGTAAAAATGGTATCAAGATTAACCGTAAACGAATGCCCTGCAACGTTAAAAGTATATAACCAATGTTCCATATATCACTCTCCCTATGAACCTATCGTAACACGTAAAAAAAAAGTTGCAAATATTTTTTTTTAATTAGCTGAAATTATCAAAAAACGGTTAATGGGTGAACCGGAGGTTAAAAATTAGATAAACGATAACACACATGCAGATATCTATGAAAACACTGAATACACTGATGGCATGGTTAAAGAAGCACTTGAAAAAATGCTTGCAAATCACTGGGAACTTGGCGCTCAATTTAAAGAAATTTATAACTTATAATATTTATTTGATGTAAAATAATTAGGTAAAGGGCTAGATTTAATGCTTAATAAAATACATCTTACAGAAATAAATTCAACAAATACATACGCAAAAGAAAATATATCTTCACTCCCTGACAAAAGTATTGTATATGCCGATAAACAAACAGCGGGAAGGGGGCGTTTTACGAGAACCTGGGTAGATCTTGGCCCTGAAAATATTTTCATGACAATTGTTCTTAAGCCGTCCGATAATTTCCTGCCGGTATATTCAAACATAACGCAGTATCTTGCAGTTAAATTGTGTACTGTACTTGAAATGTACGGTACGACCCCTCGTATAAAATGGCCGAATGACGTTCTTGTCAATGGGAAAAAAATATCAGGAATTTTGTCTGAAACTGTTTTTCACGGCAAAAAATTAGAAGGCCTGGTTATCGGAGCAGGAGTTAATCTTAACGCGGATGAAAAAGCGGTCAGGGCAATACCTGATAGAATTGCAACAGCACTTAATCTCGAAAAAAGAAAATTTATAGATAGAGACTTATTTATGGAACGTCTGCTTGATGAATTTTTTGAAGGATATGAATACTTTCTGAAAAACGGATTTAGCTCAATTATTGATCAGTATGAAAAATACTTTTCTCTCAGCGCAGGCGATGAAATTACAATACGTGTTATAAACAAAGATTACAGCGGGAAATTCAGCAGTGTTAATACCGATGGGACAATAAAACTTCTAACCGGTGAGGGGGAGGAAAATTTTTCAATAGGCGATATACTTTGATTAACTTGAGGTGAGCCAATGAAAAAAATCAATCTGCTTGTTTGGGGAAATTCAAACGGGGACAAGGCCGTTGCAAAAGCGCTTGCAGACTCTCCGCTTGTAAACAAAATATATACAACATCTGATTTTAAAATTAAAAATGCTAAGCCTATTGATATTACAGATAAAGATTTTAGAAAGCAGGCGAAAAAATCTGCAGAACTCGGAATAAATCTTGTAATATTCGGCGGAGAAAACGCAATCTACGACGGAGCCGTAAATATTTTTAAGAATGAAGGGATAGCAGCAGTCGGAGTTAATAAAACTTTTGCAAAACTTGGGGCTTCCAAAATTTTCGCGAAAAAATTTATGAACAAATACGGAATTAAAACCCCGCAAATAAAACCTGATAAATATGACATATACCCGCAGGTTATAAAATCTGACAACTGTATGGACAGAGAACTTGACAGAATTTTATATAATCCCGGGGAAAAAATAAAAGCACTCAAAGAATTTAAGAATAAAAATTTTTTTATAGAAGAATTTCTCGAGGGAGAAAAAATCTCCGTAACGACTTACCTTACCGGCGGGAATTTTACACATTTTATGCCGTTTTATACTTACGATCCCGCAAAACCGCTTAAACTTACATCAAACCAAAAACTAAGACTAAATATTTATCTGTGCAAATTTGAATACGCACTTTTGCTTGAAAATGCCAATTTTGACGGTGCAATGACTACAGATTTAACAGAATACCAAAATGACTGGTATGTTCTAAAGTACAGAGTTAATTTCGGAGAAAAAGAGATTCAGGAAATCCTTATGCATATAGACAACGATTTTCTGGACATTTTAATAAACGGAACAGAACCCGTCTATAAAAAAGTTTAAATTACTTATAAAATCGTGCGCTAAATGAATTTTTACTTCTTGTCCGAACTTGTTCTTCGCGCGGTGCTGCTTGTTCTGCCGGCGGAATTTTAGGTAAATTATAACTGTATTCACCTGCCTTAAACTTTAGTTTTTCAGTTAAAACAGGAGTTCCTGCCTTGTTGCTGCTTACTTCGTAAATTGCGCTGATTACAAAGTATTCTTCTGTTTTTTTAAGCTGAATTATGTAATTAAAATTCTTTGGGAAACGCATTTTGCCTTGTTTTTCCGTACATTTAAGTTTCGCAGCCTCAACCGCAGTATAAAAATTTAAAGCTTCCACCGGAGAATCTGCACGGATACTTGTTACAAATCCTGATGTATTTGCAAGAAGATCTGAAATTTCTATATTAAATCCTATAACATTTATATCTGAAAAAACATAATCCGGTTTATAATATAAAGCCGCTGTTATAAGATCCTGCTGTTCTTTTTCGCTTAATCCTTCGGTATCAAAACGGTTGACATTTGTTTTATCGGTATTAATCAAAGCGCCTTCTTCAAAAAGAAGTATACGCTTATTATCATCAACTTCATTTAGAAAAGAATTTAAAAAAGCTGTTTTGCCAGACTGCACAGGTGATGAAATAAGGATCTTTTTTTTGTTCTGAAGCGCAGACTTGAGAAATTTTGCAATATCAGAATTTAAAACCTGGCGTGCTTCAAAATAGCTGAAATCAAAAAGAGTATTTTCTACTTTTTTCAATATTAACTTTTTCTCACAAACCGGTTCTTTCAAAATTGTGACAAGAACACTGTCATAACGGAATTTCAAAACAGAAGAATTTTTCCCGCTCATTTCGCAGAGTTTTTTAATTAATGACTCATATTGCTTTTTATTCATTGTAATATCAGACTTCAAGATTTCGCCATTAACTTCATACAAAATATCTTCCGCAGAATTGACAAAAATAGCAGATACATTACTTTGAGCAATAAGGAAATCCAGGGTTCCGAATCCGTATACTGAGTTTAGAAAAGCTTTACTAATCCTTTCACGCTCGGGAGTTGTAAGCTTAATTTCAGAAAACTCTTCGTTTAATCTGGTATTAATAAAATTTAAAATCAAATCACGCTGCTCGTCTTTTGAGTATTCAAACCAGATAGGAATGGCCGCAATTTTTTTAGACAAAGATTTTGCAAGCCAGGTACAAAGAGAAATTAACTCGGGAGAAGTGTTTTCCGATGTTTCCGCGTAATCCTCCTCCTTAAGCAAATCAAATTTTCTAAATCTTTCACTTAGTGATACCATATACCCAGCTCCTCAATGCATTGTTTAATCTTTCCTCGCTGTCATTTGAAAACCGCTTAATCAGGCGGTTTCTGAACACGCTGTCAGCTACGTGGATTGCTAATTCCTTAAAACTTTGGGCAACATTTGATGACGGATTTAATTCCGACAGAAGTATACCCTTGTTAATTGAAGCCATTAGCGAAAAATAGTTATTCGGAATTTTCCAATAAATATTTTTCTTCAAAAGTTCTTCTGCTTCATCTACAGTAATCTCATCATTTTCCATATAGCGGTTTACCAGAATCTGAACTTTATCATTTTCATAACCAAGTTTGTCAAAAAGCTCAAGACAGCGCTGACAATTTCTTAAAGCAGGTAAATTCACAACAGTTACAAGAATTACCATATCAGAATAATCAAGAGTAGTTACTGTTTTAGCGTCAAAGTTTGCTTCGGTATCAACCACTATATACGAGAAACTTCCTTTCAAAACCTCAAAAAACAACGAAAGCTGCTTTGTTGAAATTCTTTGTGCCTGCTTAAAATAAGGTGGGTCAGCCAAAACATAAAGACTTGTATTTTTATATTTTTCCATAGTACTGAGCAAAAAATCCTTATTCAAAGCCCCGAGATTGCTGAACATATACGGAATGTCGAAAGTTGGCTGCAAGTCCATAAAAGTGGCAACATCGCCAAACTGAAAATTTAAATCAATTAAAGCAACATTTTCTTTAGTAATTTGAGCAAGTTCGTAAGCCAAATTAACAGCAACAGAAGTTTTTCCTATACCGCCTTTATTAGAAAATACGCTAATCATTTTGCACTTACCCGGTTTTTGGTATCCTGTAATGAAGGATTCGCGTATTCGTTTCATAAGATCAGAAAATTCCGTTTTAATAACCGGATAAGATAAAATTTCTTTCACACCTAGTCTGACTGCTTTCACAATAAAATTCACATCAGGATTTTCCTTAATTCCTACAATGCAGCAATTAGGACAATCCGCGGCGACATCTTCAATTAAACTATATATGGGGGCTGACATATCCGCAAGCAGAACAGATTTTGAAACAGCTGACAGAGTATTATAAATTTCAGAATTGTCTGAAAATTCATCAAGAAGCTCAAAATCAACAATTTCACCTAAATAGAGAGAAATAAGCTCCTTCAATCTTTTATTGGGCGTAACAACAACAACAGAAATCTTCTCAGCCACATTCAACCTCGTAATTGATATAAAAAAGCTCTAACGGATGTGATTTTGTTACCTGCTAGGCTCGCAGGTGGGTGAGCGCCTTGACAAATCCGTTTCCCACTGGCGACAATTAATCGGTGGGTATACTTCAATGCCGATGAGAGTCAACTCTCCCTATTATAATTAATGTAGGAACAAAATTGAACACCCGCATAGAGCAATTACAGTATAACAGTTTTTTTATCAAAAAACAATACCTGACAAGATAGTTTTAAGGATTTTCTTATTAATTTTTGTAACAAAATATTCAAATAATATTCTTAGAGTTAGAAGTGGAACTGAAAAACATAATTAATTACACAAACGTGCTGCGACAGACTGCTTATCTTTCGAGTTAAAAGCTGACAACCGTTTTACAGAAGCATCGTAATAGGTTTTGTCCAGTTCAATACCGATGAATCTTCTGTTTAGATTTAAAGCGGCAACACCGGTACTTCCGACACCCATAAACATGTCTAAAACAAGATCTTGTTCATTACTTGCAATATTTATTATGTGTTCAAGAATTTTAACGGGTTTTTGAGTCGGATGTTTTGGATTTTTAAGTCGTTCACTACCCATACAAATAGGGCTTTCTATAAAATTATGCATTTCATTTTGTTTTGTAAAGTTCCACGTATGACCTTTATTCCACAAACAAACTATTAACTCGCAGCTGTTTAAAAAAGATGATTTTCTTATATTAGGTATCGGATTTGTCTTATGCCACACCATAAACTGGAATGTATCAAACTCCGGATCAAATGCCTCATGATATTTCCCGATTAAATTATAACTTGTAAAAATAAATATATTTCCGTCCGGCTTAATAATTCGTTTAAATTCCTGAACCAAATCAGCGGGATCTAAAACTTTTTCATCCCACTGAGCAACATCATTATTAATCTCTGCCCGCCAGGAAAAATTCATATTTCCGGTGCTGTAATTCGCCAGATTATACGGAGGATCGCAAAGAATAAGATTAATTGATTTATCCGGAATATCCTTTAGCTTTTCAAAACAATCGGCATTATATAATTTATAATCTTTAATTGAATTTACATCTAACATTTATGCACCTCTCCGGAAAAATACATTGCTTTAATTTTTGACAAAGCCGCTTTTATATGCACAGCACTTTCGCAATACCGCCCAAACACAACGCCAAAACCCCCAGGCCCATCACAAACAAAATTCCAATAGTTTTTGCCGATTAATAATTCATCGTCAGCGAAAAATTGTTTTACGCGTTCCTGTTTCCACGGACTGCCCTCGCCAAACTTATTGTATGCTGTTGCAAAATAAATATACACATTGTGATCTTTTTTGTCTGTAAGTAAATTTTTTAACAAATAAAATTCCTCTAGCATTGCAATTTTTTCTGCTTTTGCTTTTTTATTATCTAAATCTCCGCCTGCTTTCAATTCTATTATATAATGCTCTTTTTTCTCTTCATTAAAAAAATAATTATCGGTAGCATGAGACATTCTAAAACTATCAATATTTTTCGGGATAATAAAACAATGCCGGGCATAATGTGCAATTTCAGGTTTTGCATGCAGCTCATAGGAATTTACTATATTAGCGATATGCTGCTTCTGCTCTGGCAGCAAAAACGATGTGATTGAGCCATTAACTGTATAATTTAACTTTGCAATAGCGTTGCCCATATTTTCAAGCACTTTGCCAAAACTGCTGTCAAAGCTTCTCACAAATGCGCTATAAAAAATAAATTCTTCTCCTAATTCTGCAGTAAAACAATTATTTTTTTTTGAATTAATTACTCCGTTAGTGTCGAGAACTTCCGATGAATAACGACTTTCTAAGCCGGCAACAAAACTTTTAATACTTGCGTCAACAATCTCACAAATAGCTTTTCTTTTCTGTGCTTCCATATTACCTCTCAGTTATAGTATAACACAAAAATTACTACATAATAGCAACTAAAAAAGAGGCTTTTTAAAAGCCTCTTTTTTAATGGTGGGCATGAAGAGACTCGAACTCCCACGCGTTAGCACTAGTTCCTAAGACTAGCGTGTCTACCATTCCACCAC
>CALUYR010000069.1 GCA_944325045.1 Candidatus Gastranaerophilales bacterium | reverse complement strand
GGTTTCATATATATTTACAAAATGCAAATATTCCTCTTTTTATTATATAATTCAAGTATGGAATGTATTGAAAACAAAATTAAAAATTTAGCAATAAAGTATTCTGAAGAATTAAAAAGGAAGATTTCCGAACGCACAGTTGAAATGAATAATGATGATAAGAGTCATTATTTAATATATCGAGTGCTAGGAATCTCTTCAACAGAAGGCGACTTAATTGATTTGTATCAAAATAAAGGCCGTTTCCTTTATAAATATGCAGGATCCTTTTTGGAAGAAGCCGCAATTATTTGTTTTCAAGAAAAATTTTGTGATTGCAAACCAAAAGTAAAAATACAAAATATTCTTAGCTCTAAGCCTAAAACAGTTGAAATTGATTGCCTGATAAACAAAAATGCATATGAAATAAAATGGCGAGATGCAACTACTGACGGTGATCATATAACAAAAGAACATACCAGGGTAAAAGTAATAAAAGAAAGCGGATTTAAACCTATTAGAATAATGTTTTATTATCCAAACAGAGAACAAGCTATAAAAATCCAGGATGTATTAAAAGATTTATACGCCGGGATCGGAGGGGAATATTACTCTGGAAATGAGGCTTGGCAATATTTAAAAGATACTACCGGAATTGACTAGAAAAGTATTTTGTTAAATATTGCAAATGAGCAGGAGGATATATGACTTTAATATTAGGAAACAGCGTACTTGAACTAAAAAAAATTCAAACCGGAACTGTAGATTTAATATATCTTGATCCTCCGTTCTTTAGCCAGAAAGATTATGCCTCAAATTCAGGAACAGATAATAAAAATTATGCATTCAGTGATAAATGGAACAGTTTAGATGAATATCTTACTTTAATCGAAAACATTCTCATTGAGTCACATAGAATATTAAAAGATACCGGAAGTATTTTTTTACATTGTGATAAATATGCATCTCATTATTTGCGCTGTTTACTGGATAAAACTTTTGGAATGAAAAATTTTCAAAGTGAAATAATTTGGTCTTACAAAAGATGGTCTAATTCCAAAAAAGGATTACTAAATAATCATCAAAATATATATTTTTACAGCAAGACAAATGATTTTTACTTTAATACAATTATGTGCGACTATTCTCCATCGACTAATATTGATCAAATCATGCAATTACGAGAACGCTCAAATACAGGAAAAACCATATATAAATTAGATGAATCCGGAAAACCTATTTTGACAAATAGTAAAAAAGGGGTTCCGCTATCTGATGTGTGGGATATTCCGTTTTTAAATCCAAAGGCAAAAGAAAGAACCGGCTACCCGACACAGAAACCTGTTATTCTATTGGAAAGAATAATTGAAATAGCTTCTAAAGAAAATGATTTAGTTTTAGACCCATTTTGCGGAAGTGGAACTACATTATTAGCTGCTAAAAGAAAAAATAGAAAATATATTGGAATAGATATTTCTGAAAGCGCAATTGAATTATCACAAAAAAGACTTTCTGAAAACATTGTTACAAATTCAGAATTAATGAATAACGGCAGAAATAGTTACATAACCAAAAAAGATAAAGAATTATCCATATTAAACAGCATTTCAGCAGTTCCGGTTCAACGGAATCGCGGGATTGACGGTTTTATAAATAATTTAACTTCAAAGCCAATACCGGTAAAAATACAGAAACAGACAGAAACTATCAATGATGCTTTAGACTTATTGATACAAGCAACTAATGGAAAATACTATGAAGATTTGGTACTAATCCGCACAAACCAACTGCAAAAACAAAATTTATTTGATTCAATTTTGAATAATAAAGTACATATTGTTGATTCAGCGGATTTACTTATACAGTCTGCTGTTTGTAAATAATTGCAAAAGGTAATAACTTTTTTATATATTAAAAAAACTATTTTTACACGGTTAAATCTTGTTATAAAATTCTGCAATAAAAAATTCCCGGAGATGGATTCGAACCACCGTCAAAAGAGCCAGAATCTTTTATCCTGCCGCTAGACGATCCGGGAATATGTGTTTCTCTGTTTTTATTATAATTTAAATTCTAAAAAAAATCAAGAACTCATTACAAATTTTAGAAATTTCCATTATCTAACTTTTTACTTGTATTGACAATATTCCAAATTGATTGTATTATACAAATTATTCTGTTATGAAAAAGATTCTGCTTATTTTTATCATTTTGATATTTACTTCAGAAAATGTTCTTGCAACTGGTGTTACAAGTCAGTTCCTGCTGGAAAAGAAAAAGGAAATTTTACTTAAGTATGTTATTACGCAGGAGACTTTTTTTCGTACATCCGATACTAAATATTTTTGTTTTCTGTCTAAAAGGTTTTTATTAAAAAATAACTCTCCCGACAGCATTAAAATTATTGATTACAATTACGTGGACAAGCCGCAAACAACTATAAATTTTAATAAAATAACAGATATAGATTTAAGTGATTACGAGGCATCATTGTTCCTTTTAGCCTTATTGCCGCCGTTTGGGTTGATTTACTTAACTTATGCTATTGCCGCGACCCCTTTTAAGATCGCAATGTATACAAAACAGTTAAGTGAATACAAAAAACATTACATTAAACCTTTTACAAAAGTAATTAAACCTGGTAATTCCTTTAGGTTCAACACATTACAGCCATATTCCTGTGAACAAAATTCTTCCGGAGAAACTTGTAAAAATATATATGGCAGAATAGAAATTAATGTATTAAATCTATCTACCAATAAAATTTATAGACTGACAGAACCTGATGTTGAAGCGAAAAGATCTGTTATTTACAGGCAAATGAATTTACCGGGAATATCTGATTAAAGAAATACCAAAGAAAAATGGGGGATCTCAGCCTCCGCGTCTTTGCATATATTAAACTTAAATTAAGTTTTTATTGTACACAGTACTCTGTTTTTTATATTTAACTATTTTTACAAAACATTTGGAACCAGCAGTTATTAGAAACAACGAAAATTCTTATTTTAGTGAAAAACTAAAATAGGAATACCTTGTCTTTGGGCATAGCTTCTCAAGTAAGGGGATATTTCCGATGGTTTTTGGTCATAACAAAATACAGCTTGAATTTTAGGTCTGGTTACAAGTATTTCGTTATAGTTCCTGCTGTAGCTGCGTTTGGATGTTTCCATATTAGTAAATATATTTCTGTAAGCATTTGCAACATTCGGGAAAAACCTATCAAGCAGACTCATAGGAACATCTTCGATCTTTCTCAATAAATTAATATATTCTGCGTCTGTCAAATTCAATTCTTTTTTTAGCTGGTTAGGGAAATAAGTTCTGGTCTCATTATTGGAAAACAAATATTGCGAAAATAAAGTGTTTCTATCTTTTTTGTATCCGGAACCAAAATCCCGCCAGTATCCTGCCTGAATATCAGCAGACGGAACATACAAAACAAAACCTTGCGGTCTGAATACTCTCCAGTTGCCTTTGCTGTAATTTATGTATGAAGAACTCAACAAAGCATCTGAATTTATCATGCCAAGCGCCTGAAACATAGCAGCATCATTCTTTGTATCAAGCCCGTGGACAAGTATATTCAAATCATTTACAGAAATATTTTCTGCAAAGCCGACTTCTTTCAAATTAATTCCTTTTTGGATATCTATAACCGTATTTCTAATCCCGTCTTTTTGGATGACAGACACAAATCTGGAATTATGATTAATGTCACATACTTTCGGGATGTTTGTCTGCGGCAGGTTTATCGCATTTTTTTGGATTTCGTGTATCAGCGGAGAAATTTGTTTTTGAGCATCATCCAAAGCAGCGGAATATCTTTTGAAGAACTGTTCTTGTTTCTTTACCCCCTTTAAATCAGCATTTGTAAGAATATAAAGTAACTCAAATGCATTATTCTGCCGAAGTTCATACGCAAATTCTTTTGCTACTGAACTTTTATTTGATGAGTTATTATATCTTGCAAGCCAGTTATGATTTTTTATTATTTCATATATTTTAAGTTTGTCCTTCTCACGCATATTGAACTTATTTAGGAGATAATATGTATCAAAAGCGGAATTTTCCGGATGATGTTTATCCACATCGTATGCTGATTTATTTAAATCGTGAAGAAGTGCTGCAATTTGAATATGCTTTTTGGAGGCTTCAGGTAATTTTTCATAGTCAGGATGTTTAAAAACACCCTGCAAAACTTTAAGAATGTGAATATCAAGCGTGTAATCATGTGCCGGATGCTGGACTTTGCCTATTGTTGTCAAAAATTCAGGAAAAGCTTTTGTTATAGCTGTAAGTTCTTTAGACAATACCGGATTGTTTAAAACTGTCACATCATTACCTTGAGTAAATTTTATAACATAAGGTGTTAATTTTGATATTGCAGCCTTTACATTTGCATCCTTTATTACTGCGAGTTTACCATCCGGCTTATGCGCACTTGGAAATCCGTTTAAAATCAGCCTGCCTGAATAATTTTTCAACTCAAAACCAAAATAATCAAGACTCTTTATCCTTTCACCATAAGAAAAATCTTTAACTATATTCCATACATCTTTTTTAAAATTATCGAGCGGATATTTAAGATTTAGTTTAGGCACATTATTATCAAAGTCCAAATGCATAAATTCACTTTGAGGATTTGCCATATTTTTCAGTGCACTGTAAAAATTGTCAATAATCTTTTGATCCAACCGTTTTACATTAATACCTATTGAATGAGAAAGGCGAGCAAGTGTTTCACAATAATCGCTCTCATTTTTAGGAAGTATTTTTATATCCAGGTATTTCTGAAATCTGTAGTCTTGATATTCTGATTTATATTTCGTTATTTTTCTCAAGATGTCTCTTTTTTGCTGCAAATTTAATTGATGAAACGATGTAACACCTGAGTATTTTATAAATTCCTTAAATACCGGAATAATGTCTCTGTATGAAAAAAAACTTTCACCGGACTTTTGGATTTTCACAAGCAGCTTCATCATATCAAAATCATACCCGCCGTTTCTATCGGCTGAAAACTTCAAAATTGTATTTAACATTCCCTTATTTAAGCTGCTGCCGTGAAATTGTTTTAGAATTTCGTTTAACCCTTTTAATTTGTCGACATCTACTATTTTGTTATCATTAATTGTTATTTTCAACAACATAGATAAATCAGCATGCGGTTTTCGGGCTTGAATTACTTTTACGGCCAGAATATTTTTATCATTAAGATACCCCGAATTGTCCCGGCATAGGGAAATAATTTTTGCAAGATCTTCTTCTAGCTGATGGTGTGAATTTTTCCTTAAATACGCAAAAAGATTAAGACCTTTTTTACTGAATGAATTATCCGGATTGTGAAGTGCAAGGGCAATGGAGGCAATATTACTTCTAATCCCTGCGGCTTGAACAGATTGCAATTCTTGGAATCTGCCTGTATCAAAATATCCGTTATTATCTTTACATTTAGCGGCAAATTTTGCGATGTCAAGCCGTTCTTTTTCAATAGTATTTTTTACAAGCATGGTTGTTTGTTTTAGAACTTTATTATCAAGCGTTCCATCAGGCTTGCAAGATGCTTCCAGAATATATGGAATCTCGTTCAGAAGTTCATCGCCCATCAGGTCGCTGACTGCTTTGGTATAATCTTTAGAAATATTGCCTTTTTTATCTTTTACAGCATTTAGAATTTGTTCAAAAATATTGTACTGCGTTATCTGTTCCGCTAAATTTTCTCCGGCTATAGAATTACTGTTGTTTTTGATATTTTTCTGCGATAGAATTCTACTTTTCAGCTCGTAAAAAGTTTTTATACAATCCCAATTGATTGAACCGTCTGCATCTTTTACCCGTTCAAGGCAATAGATTAAAGTTTCAGCTTTTTTCGTGTGTGGATTATTTTTTAAATAGTTTTTTAGATTGCGGATAAAATCATTTGATACAACGCCTTCTTTATCTGAACCTATTAGTGCATATTTTTGAAGAATTTTTATATCTTCAACATCAGGAGAAATAGTTTTTACAAAGTCTATATTAGGATATCTTATAAGAGCGTTATTATCTTTGAATATTTCACAGTATTTTAAGATTTTAGGAGAGTTCTCAGCTGTATCAATAATCCGTCTGAAGTTTTCAAGAGAAATTACCCCTGAATTGTCAGGAGAATGTTCCAGTGCAAATTTTAAATATTCAGGCTTAACCTTTTGTCTTTGCCGGCTTACTTCATCCAAAATTTCTTTTACATTATTATTATTCTTTACATATTTGATTATCTCAAATATTTCTTTATCGACGTGCCCGTTGTTCTTTTTGATATCATTCAATACATAATCTCTCAAATTTTCGCCGATTCTGCCTTCTTTATTTTTAAGATATTTATAGCAATCCACATGTCCGCTTTTATTTAGCAGGGAAAACAACTCATTATTTTTTGAAGAAATTATACCTTTTGCATCTTTATTAATACTTATCAGTTTAAAGTAATTCTCTGATGCAGAAGCAGAATAAGTGTTCAAAATATTCTCAAGGAAATTAAGATTGACTGTAGAATGATTTTTATTATTGTCTTTTGCCGCTTCGATTATATTTGTGATAAATTTTATGCCGAATTTAGCATAGGGGTCATTTTGTTTTTTTGAGCTAAAGAATCGTAATAGACCTTTCTTTTTAAAACATGCTTTTGACAAAACATCAAAAGCTTCCTGATTAGCAATTCCCGATGAATCCAAAATGCACTGATATGCTTTGATAACATTTTCTTGCGGAAGCCTGTTAAATTCCTTTTGAATGGAGGTAAAAATTTGTTTATTGTTTGCATTATTCAGGTAAAGATTCCTGGTAAAAGAATCTGCCGTTTTAACAATAGTATTCACTCCGCGGAACGCTGGGGTGTATTCAGTTTTAGTGTATATTTTATTTATATCAACCGGGGCAATCATATATTAAATCCTATACAAATAATTCATCTAAAGGTTTCTGAATATCTTTTTCTTGAGAAGTTGAACCGGGATGCAAAGCTTCTAACAGTCTGTCAAGATGCTCTTTACCATTTTTTAGTATCTCACGATAGCCAAGATTTCTATGAAAAGTTAGTTCCGGCGAACAGTATCCGGCAGGTAAAACTTTGTCGCCTTTCTGCTGAATATCTGTGCAGACAACAAATTTTATTGTTGCATTCTTGTGAAATAACGACTCCGCAGGACAACTATTGGTAACAATAATATAATATTTATCAGCAGTTTCTTGTATCTCGTAATTTTTTAAAAACAAATCTTTAATTTCTGAATTTGTGAATTTTTGATTTACTTTGTCTGTTGTTACAAAAATTTTTGAATTCATTTTTATTATATCCGGTAAATTAGCAGCATACCAGTATAAATTAGTAGCTACATTATTCTTAGGGAAAACTACATTAGCAGAAAAGTAACCATCAGGTATTAATTTCCCAGATTTCGTTTCCTTAATATTTTCACAAACTCTGTATACAATTCTATTATTACCAGCCTTTTCTATTAATATTTTGTATTTTTCAAGAATTCCTGGTAGAGCCGTTTGACTCATAAATTTCGCAAAAATAGATGAACTCATCATATCTTCTTTTACAATATTATTTGCAAAAGAAAGTTTATTAAAAATCGGTTCGTCACGTAAAATATACCAGTCAAAATCGTGGTCGGCATTAAGATAATGATATTGTGTACGAAGTTTCAATCCGGCAGGCAGTATCTTATCTCCTTTTGTCATAATATCAGTACATGCTCTATATCCAAAACTTTTGTTTGAATGTGATACGCTC
This sequence comes from Candidatus Gastranaerophilales bacterium, assembly GCA_944325045.1. Taxonomy (GTDB): domain Bacteria; phylum Cyanobacteriota; class Vampirovibrionia; order Gastranaerophilales; family Gastranaerophilaceae; genus UBA1221. The sequence goes on along the minus strand of CALUYR010000069.1, from coordinate 1,277 downwards.
TCAATAACAATATTATATTTTTTTATTATCCAGGCTATATCACTATCCTGCAAAAATGAAGGAAATGTCGGGTTTTTCTGTACTTTTGCCTGTATTTTAGGGGTCTTAAAATATAATGCCTGAAATGCAGGGGTTGTATTATTATTTATAGAATCAATTCGCATCTTAATCCACCTCAACTATACTCTTATTATGAGCTATACTATTTAAATAATTGTCTAAATGCTTAACACTTTTTTGAAAAATTTCAGGAGAATTGTAGAAATACAATGGCTCAAAAAATCCTCCTTCCGGTTTTTTAAGTTTCCTGAAAACGACTTCCGGTGACATATATCCTGCAGCTATTAAATTATCACCTCTTTGAGCAAGAGCGGTAGATACCCGGAATTTAATATTGGAGTTACCGCCAGAAGTCTCCGTAACCAACAGATTGTATCCTCTTTTTATTGCTGCCGGTATTGTATTTGTTGACAAAAATTCATAAGCTTCATAATTTTGTTGAAAGGCTTCTTTTACTTTGTCATTTTTAAAATAGATTTTGTTAAACATTGCTTCTTTATCAAGCAAATTAGTTAATAAATCTCCCAAAGGCTTTTCTTTGTAGTAATAATTTATTCTGTTATCAACCATAACATTAATATCTTGTTTCAAAGAATCTCCAGCCTTCAGTACAGGCGTTTTCATACCGGAAGGCAAAATTTTATCGCCTTTTTGAATTACATCAGTGCAAGCCCTGAAAGAAAAACAAAGCGGAATTTTTCTGTATATGTCTGAACTAAAGTAATTACCTATACGGGAAAGAAAATTGCTGCGTATTTTCTTGCAGTTGATAATTACAACATTGTATTTATCAATTACTTGTTTTATTTCAGGAAGGCTTAAAATTTTTACAAATTCAGGTGTATTTTGCACATTCCTCTGGAGTTTAGGGGTCTTGAAGTACAAGGCTGTAAATGCTGGAAGATTTTGACATTTAACAGATGATTGCGGGTTTGGTTGTTGTATACTATTTATTCTCATTATTTTCTCCGGTTAGTGAATTAAGTTTATGATATTTTTATAATTTTACAAAGCTTAAAAAAAGTATTTTTAAAAAAATGCTGGGATGACAAATAATCTTCTTTATACCTGATTACAAAAGTTATAAGATTCGGATTATTGTTAGCATTGTGACCATATTTAAACATTTCAGCAACGACATCGCTTAATTTAGCGTTAAAATTTCTTAGCTTATAAATCGCAGAAAATACGCCGGTTCTGTCCGCACCGTGCCTGCA
>CALUYR010000068.1 GCA_944325045.1 Candidatus Gastranaerophilales bacterium | reverse complement strand
GTGACGTGCATGATATCCGGTAAAATTTATTAAACCATATACCATCTTTTTACCCGATGTAATATGCTGAAACCTATTTGTCTGTCCAGTTATGACGTAATATATCCCGTACGGCTTTTATTATTTTTTTCAGCATGATAAAATTCAATCAGAAGAAAAATTGGAAAAGGAAGTTTTAATTATGAAAATGTCAAAAATGTTTGTGCAAACTTTAAGAGAGTTCCCTTCTGATGCGGAAGTAATTTCTCATAAAATGCTTGCGCGTGCAGGATATATAAAAAAGCTGACAAGCGGTGTTTATAACTATATGCCTCTTATGTGGCGAGTTCTGAAAAAAATAGAAACAATAGTTCGGGAGGAAATGGATAAAGCCGGTGCTCAGGAACTATTAATGCCTTTTGTTCAGCCTAAAGAACTTTGGGAAGAATCCGGAAGATGGGATGCTTACGGTAAAGAGTTAATGCGTCTTAAAGACCGGCATGACCGTGTTATGTGCCTGGGGCCGACACATGAAGAAATTATTACTGCCCTTGGGCGTGATGTTTTGAAATCGTATAAACAGTTACCTGTAAATTTATACCAAATTCAGTCTAAATTCCGTGATGAAGTCCGCCCGAGATACGGACTTTTAAGAGGCCGGGAATTTATTATGAAAGACGCTTATAGTTTTGATACCTCTCAGGAAGGATTAGATAAAGAATATAAAAATATGGCTCAAGCTTACAAAAAGATTTTTGACCGCTGCGGCCTTGCAACCAAAATGGTTCAATCCGATTCAGGAGCTATAGGCGGAAGCGTAAGCCACGAGTTTATGGTAATTACGGATACTGATGCCGGAGAAAACGATGTGTTTTATTGCGACGACTGCGATTATGCGGCTAATTCTAATCACGCTGTTTCAAATCTTTTGCCGGCAGAAGTTAATGGGGAAAAGTATTTTTCTAAAACAGAAATTCTTGATACTCCAAACACCCATTCAATAGATGAGTTGGCAGGATTTCTTAATATCCCGCCTACACTTATTTTAAAGACCCTTGTCTATGTTGTTGACAAAAAACCGGTTTTGGCCTTAATCAGAGGTGACAGAACCGTTGAGGAAACTAAGTTGATGAATGCGGTCGGCGGGCTTGACATAAGGATTGCAACATCCGCAGAAATTGCAGAACTTATGGCTGAAAAAGGATTTGAGGCTGTTCCAGGATTTATCGGGCCTCAAGGAATGGATGGGGTTAGAATTATTGCGGATGAAACTGTTCGTGACATGAAAAATTTCGTGGTTGGCATTAACCAAACAGATAAACATCTGGTCGGAGCAAATCTTGAGAAAGATATTCCGCATATTGAAGAATTTAAAGACATAAGACTGGTTGAAGCAGGAGATCTTTGTCCACAATGCGGAAAGCCGCTTAAAGTTACTCAGGGAATAGAAGTCGGGAATATTTTCCAGCTCGGTACAAAATATTCTGCTCCGATGAAAGCTGTTTACCTTGACGAAAACGGCAAAACCCATCCTTATATAATGGGATGTTACGGTATCGGAATATCAAGAACTGCTGCGGCCGCTGTTGAAGCCCATAACGACGAGCACGGTATTAAATGGCCTATTGCAATTGCGCCTTACCATGTTGTGATTGTTCCGGTAAATATTAAAGATGAACTCCAGATGAAAGTTGCAAATGATATGTATGAAAAACTTCTTCAAGCCGGAGTTGAAGTTGTTCTTGATGACCGTGACGAGCGTGCCGGTGTTAAATTTAAAGATGCTGACTTAATCGGATTCCCTTTCAGAGTTACAGTCGGAAAAACAATTAACGACGGGCTTGTAGAATATAAAGTCCGAGAATCAGGTGAGATGACTACACTTAAGCCTGATGAAGCAGTTGATGAACTCATCAGCAGAATTTTAAATAAGTAGTTTATTGGCGGGTTTATTAACCCGCCATAATATTATTTACATTTGTGTTTTCCATTCCATGAAAGGTCGTTACATCTGGTGTAGTCAAGGTTTTCCTTATATAAAACCCAGGCCGTACAGCCGTTACCTGCTGTTACGCCAGTTGAATTACGTCTGCAAGCTGTTTCAAAAGGGAAATAAATATCATCAGGCGTGCCGTATGGAACTATGCCGTATTTTGAAACCAAAAATTCAAAAAGATCTATGCCGTAAGTATTCGGCCGATTTGCTCCATTTATATCAACTATTACCCAGCTGCAGACATTAGATAACTGTTTGCTATTGCCGCGGATTACACTGCAATCACTGCTTAAACCGCCAAATGCAATAAGCGTACCATCGGCCAACGCTATTTTATAAAGATCACTTCGATCTTCAACGGAACCGGAATCATAAATTTTCCCATTCAAGCTGTATACGTTTCCTTTGTACCAGCAGCCTTCATTAAGCCCACAATTTTTTGTAACCTTTAGATATTTTGAGAAAAGGTCTCCCATATTTTTAGAGCCTTCTGCACCTATGATATTTCCATCGTCATCCTTTTCTACTAGACTCATGTCCCAGTTAGTCGGCTCCCCATTATCTTTATAAACCATCATGTATGCCTGAGAAAGTTCTGAGTAAACTTTCTTTAGCCTGCTGACAGTTGCTTTGTCCTGATAGTTTTGAATTAACGTCGGCAAAGTCATTGCAGCAACCACGCCGATAATGCCAAGTGTGATTAAAACTTCCGCTAATGTAAACGCGGCCTTGCGGGGGGCACAGCCACCTCTTACATGACGCTGCGCTGTGCGAGACGCAAAGGGGATACTCTTGATGTTTTCTGGCGACGGTATAATGTTTCGGTGGCAAGATCCTGAAACATGTCTTGGATTATTCAGGCTGGCGGAAAACTGAACGTTTCCCGCCACCTCTCGGGTCTTGCTTTCTTTTTGGGGGACTAAGTCCCCTTTTACATGACGCTTCGCTGTGCAGGACGTAGGGGGTATATTGTTAATGTTTTCCGCTAAAGAAAAAGTAAGTTCAGGATGACATTTCCTTTTCGTCGCACAAGAAAAAACATTAATGTTTATACTCTTAAAATCCTCAAAAACGTGTTTAAATCTTTGTCCCGACACATAAAGTTTGCCGCAATGGCCAAGGGACAAGCGTTTTAGACGTGGTTTAGCCCCCCCCCCCCCTCGCTGAAATCCTTTCTCTGATTGAGTTTTAGCATAATTACCTCCTTTTATCTTTATAAATATATTATAACATTTTATTTCGCGAATATCAATCCTTGGTAGTTATTGCAAAAGCCCCTGTAAGCTCATGACGGTTTCGTAACTTGCCCCGGCTTCCAAAAGTTCCTCTGCTGATAAGCCAAAAAGTGTAATTAAACTGTAGGCATTATTTTGTCCGTTTTTATGCCGCAGATTTCCTATTACTTCCAATATGGCTTCTTCTCTTGAAAGATTTGCTACTCTGTCGTTGATCCCTAAATGTAAACTTCTCTTTTTTGCTTTGCCCATCTCAGACCCCGGTTCCTAAAGCTAAAAGTGCTGCGCCGATCATCCCGGAATAATTTCCAGCTGAAGCTTTTACGACTTTAGTCGGCTGGGTAACAATTTCTTCGTTGACTTTTCGGGTTAAGTATTCCGTATCAACAAATTGAGCCATAGAACCGGAAAGTACCACCACATCAGGATCAAAAATATCTGCAATCCCTATTATTCCGTTTAAAATATCTTCCTGCCAGCGGTTGAAAATTTTAACCATCAGCGGGTTATTATTTTTCAGGCCGTCAATTACGTCATAAGTTGTAATTTGAGAGTTTCCGGAAATTTCTTCGGCGGTTTTTTTGAGACCGGTGCCTGAGGCGTAAGCTTCAAAACAATCCCAGCTGCCGCAAGTACATTTGCGGTGTTTCTCTCGTGAAATTTTAAAATGCATTTCTCCGGCTGCTCCGCTTTTGCCTTTATAAAGTTTATTGTCAAGGATAATTCCCCCGCCTACTCCGGTGCCCAACGTAAGCATAACTGAAAACGGCATTGCTTTTGAGGCGCCGATAATATGTTCTGCCCAGGCCGCACAATTGGCATCGTTTTCAACAAATACCGGTTTGTTGCTAAGAGATTTAAACTCTGTTTGCGGGTATCCTTTTGCAATATTCCCGGTAGATCCGAGAATTGTTATTGACCGAGCCGCAAGTAGAAAATGCGATTACATCAACCTGATTTTCGTATGTTGAAATTATGTCTTTAAAAAGTTTGATTATTTCGTCATAAGTTTTCGGGGTAGGGTGTTTTTCAATTTCGCTGATAATTTCACCGCATTCATCAACTATTGTATTATAAATTTTTGTCCCGCCTACATCAATTGCGAGTGCTTTTTTCATTATACTTTTTCCTTTTAATTAAATTATTTATTTCTGGTTACAAAACGTTTAGTAATCAATTGCGGACGTGTAATTGCCGAACCTATTACAACACAGTGTGCGCCGAGTTCAAAAGCTTTATCCACCTGCCACGGCTCCCAAATACGACCTTCCAAAACAACCGGTTTATCCGTTTCTTTGACAAGCGCTTCCAGCAGTTTAAAATCCGGCTCGTTTTGTGAAACGTTTATTGATTCCATTGTATAACCGGATAATGTTGTTGATAAAATATTAGCGCCAAGTTTTGCCGCATTAATACCTTCTTCAACTGTTGATATGTCTGCCATTGAAATTCTTTTATTGATTTTTATATATTTTATAATTTCCTGAAGCTTACAGCCGCCTTCTCTTTGTCTCATTGTTCCGTCAAACGCGATTATGTCAGCTCCGGCCTCAACAAGCGATATGACTTCTTTGAGCGTAGGTGTTATATAAACTATTTCCTGCCAGTTTTTAGGAATAATGTCGGGTTTTGTAAGCCCGATTACGGGAACATCAAAAAGACGCTTTGCGTTTGTAACATCTCTTGCGCCCGCAACACGTAATCCGCCTGCTCCGCCTTTAACAACAGATTTCATCATTGCAACCATGCATTTTTCTAAATACAATGGTTCGCTTGGCATTGCCTGGACAGAAACCACTACTTTATGTTCCAAACGATTTATCATATCCATGGTTTTATTATATTATAAAAAAATTATTTTGATGTATAATAATAATGAAATTTAACATCCTGTGAAAAATAAAACGAGGTTTGATTTATGAAAAAAAGTTTAGTGAATTATCCGTTTTTGACAGAACAAGTTGAGGTTTACGAACGGGAAAACGGGCATAAAATAGTTCTTGCAAAAAAAGAAGGAGAAATGTCCAACGTAAGTACCTGGGTTAAAACCGGTTCTATAAATGAAGATGATTATAACAACGGAGTTTCACACTTTTTGGAGCACCTGATGTTCAAAGGAACCCACAAACATCCTGCCGGTTATTTCGACAGAACCTTAGAGGCTAAAGGGGCTATTGTAAATGCTGCTACCTGGAAAGATTATACATTTTACTATGTTACACTTCCTAAGGGGCCGGAAAATAAAGATCTTAATTTGGCAATTGAATTGCACGCTGATATGATGCTTGATCCTGTTTTGCCGGAAGAGGAAATCGGCGCTCCGTTTGATTTAGACGATAATTCAGTGACAGATAAACGTGAACGGCACGTTGTTATTGAGGAAATCCGTATGCGTAAAGACCAAAACTGGACTAAAATTTATAATGCCTGCAATTTTAATATGTATACAAAACATCCTTATAAGCGTGACGTTATAGGTACTCCGGAAATTATTGCGCGGCTTACAAGAGATGATATTATGAATTATTATCAAACTTTTTACACCCCTGAGAATATGACCACAATTATTGTCGGAGATTTTGATAAAGAAGAAATTTTACAAAAAGTTATTAAAGAATTCGATTTTAAAGGCCGGGAAAATTCTACCCAAAGGATTAACGATACAGACTTGCCTGTCAGTGAGAAAAAAGTTGTCAAAACTTCAGGACATGTCAATACTTCATATTTTATGTACGGCTGGCTTGGCCCTAAAGCAAATAACCTTAAGGATACAATTTGTCTTGATATGATTAGTATTATATTGGGAGACGGTACAAGCTCAAGGCTTTATCAAAATTTAATTGAAAAATTGGAAGTTCCTGTATTTAATATGGTAAATTCTGAACATTATCAATTTAAAGACGGAAATAATTTCTTTATCCAGGCCAACTGTAAACCTGATAAACTCGATTATGCTGTTGAACTTGTTGAACGCGAGTTGAGAGGTTTGGGTGAAAAACCAATAACAACAGAAGAAATACAAAAGGCGAAGAAAAAAATTAAATCACGTTTTGCATATTCTGCTGAAACTGTTTCTGAAATCGGAGAAACGATCGGTTATTATATGACGGTTTGTGAAGATCTGAAGCTTATTGAAGATTATCTAAAGGATCTTCAGGAAATAACCGTTGAGGATTTAAACGCTGCCGTAAAAAAATATTTAAGTATAAACAATTCTGTATTGTCTATTCTGGTTCCTGAAGCTGCTGACAATTAAAAATTCTGGAGTGTTTTATGTCGTTAATAAATGCGGAAAAACAGAAAACCTTAACCGGTGCTGAAATAATTATTAAAGTTTTAAAAGAATTAGGAATAGAATGTATATTCGGATATCCCGGCGGAATTGTGCTTGGGATATATGATGAACTTTATAAGCAGAAAGATATAAAGCATTATCTTGTACGTCATGAGCAGGCTGCTGTTCATGCGGCAGAAGGTTATGCACGTGTATCCGGAAAGTGTGGCGTTGTGCTGGTAACTTCCGGCCCCGGTGCAAGTAATACAGTCTCCGGTATTGCAAATGCTTATTTGGACGGGTATCCTCTTATTGTTCTTACCGGGCAGGTGTTTTCATCTCTTATCGGGAAAAACGCGTTTCAGGAAGTTAATATTATTGATATTACAAAATCGTGTACTAAAGCAGGATTTCAGGTTACAGATGTACGTAAACTAGAAAAAACTCTTTTGGAAGCATATAACTGCGCGATGTCAGGCAAGCCGGGGCCTGTTGTTGTGGATATGGCAAAAAATATTTTTTCGGAAACATGTGAGTTTTCAGATTATGAACTGCCTGAAAATAAACCTGTAGAAATTTCCAAAGAAATCTTAACAGATATTTTGCGTGAGCTTACGTCTGCGCAGCGTCCGGTAATCGTTTCAGGCGGAGGTGTTGTCGGGGCGGATAAAGAATTAAAAGAATTCGCAAAACTTCTGGGAGTGCCTGTTGTTAATACTATGATGGGACTTGGTACTTATCCGGCGGATTCAAATAATTACTTTGGCATGGTTGGTATTTTCGGTGCTCCGGCTGCTAATCAGATTTTAAGAGAGTCTGACTTGATTTTATCGCTGGGGGCAAGATTTAATGACAGAATTACCTGCTGCTTTCACAATGGCGAGCTGGAGAGAAAATTTATCCAGATAGATATTAATCCCCTGGAAATTTCCAGAAACGTTCAGGCATATAAATTTATTGTAGCAGATGTTAAAAGTGTTTTGAGTATGATGAATTATGAATTGCGGCATGCAAATTATACTCCTAAACATAGTGAATGGCTGTCAATGGCTTGCTCGTTGAAAAATTTGAATACTTCACCCAAAAAAATATCAGATAAACTTCATTCCTTTGAAGTGATCCGTGCTATCTACGAGCATTCAAAAGACTTAAATCCTGTTGTTACAACTGAGGTCGGCCAGCATCAAATTTGGACTGCACAAAATTTTAAATTCTCAACCCCTCGTCAGTTTATAACATCAGGCGGATCAGGAACAATGGGGTTTGGACTTCCCGCAGCGATCGGAGCCTGTGTTGCTAAACCTGATAAAACTGTTATTTGTATATCGGGAGACGGTTCTTTTCAAATGAATGAGCAGGAACTTGCTGTTTGTGCTGATTACAATTTACCTATAAAGATATTTATACTGAATAACGGATATTTAGGTATGGTTAGACAGCTTCAGCAGCAATCTTTCGGCGGAAGATATTCCGAAACCGGTATTTCTAATCCTGATTTTGTACAACTTGCCCGTGCATACGGGATTAAGGCTTTAAGGGTGGAAAAATCCGGTGATGTTAACAGTGCGCTGATCGAGGCATTAAGTGTTAATGAACCGTTTATTGTTGATTTTGCGGTAGAACCGCTGGAAGTAGTGTGATGATTAAATATAAGGCTTATAGTTTTAATATTGTAGTTTTAATTTTTATATTTGTGATTGTTGTAGCGATCGGGACGGTTAATACTGTTGATAGAATAAAACAACATACTGCAAAAACAAATTTTAGCGGATTATATTCCAAGTATTCCAACGCTCTAATGTCCACAGTTGCTGAGATGTATGGCGAAACCGGCTGTTATTTTTCTTCGGCATCGGGCGCAAATTTTTCGCATTGCAATGAATTTTATAAGACTTTTTTAAAACATTTGAATGTAAAAAAATATTGCCAGACAAAAGCGTTAGAAAACGGTTGTATTCCGGAGTATGAAGTATATTCTCAAAAGCCTTCTTGTATTGGTTTTTCAAGATACATGATGAATTATGAAGATGATGCATTTGTTATGGAAAACGGCAGCAATATTATTATTCCGCACGCAAAAGACGGAAACCGTATTCCTATGTTTGCGGTAGATTCTAACGGGCTTGCAAAACCCAATAAAGCCGGAGAGGATTTATTCAGCATGGTTATCATAAGAAACGCAAGCGGATCTTACTATTTTCATTCAAATATAACATACTGCCTGCCGGTCGAAAAAGGCGGGATTGAACATATTCAGGACATCTATAAATAAATTGAATAATCTTAAAGATTTCAAAAACCCAATTAGTAAATCAGTCACACATACTTTTTTCCAGCGTGAAGCGGATTTTCGGTAGGTTGAGCACTCTGCCGGCAAAACGATTGAGTATCGTTTTGGAGAGGAAGAAACCGTCAGTTGGCGGGAAACGTCCAGTTTTTTGCCAACCCGAATAATCCAAGCTATATTTCAGGATCTAACCACCGTAACATTACAACAAGTCCTGAAAACATTAACAATATACCTTATGCGTCTTGCACAGCGCAGCGTCATGTGGGAGGGGACTACGTCCCCCACTTGCAAAAATAAAAAAATGGTTTATAATAAAGAAAAAAGGAGGTAAAGTCATGGAAAAGTCAAGTATAGCAATGAATACGGGGGGGGGGG
>CALUYR010000067.1 GCA_944325045.1 Candidatus Gastranaerophilales bacterium | reverse complement strand
TGCTTTTTCAACTCGTCTGTGATATATCTTTCGCCGTTTGAAATAGTCTGTTTTCTGACGTAATTAGCAGGAACAAGCCCCAGATTTGAGTTTGTAACTTCAATAAAATATCCGAATACTTTATTATAAGAAACTTTAAGATTTTTAATACCGGTTTTATCGCGTTCTTGTTCTTCGAAATTTTTAAGCCATGTTTCGCCGCCTGAGAGGAGATCCCGGAAATAATCCAATTCACCGCTTACGCCGTCTTTTATAATTCCGCCTTCTTTAAGAAGGATCGGAGGATTTTCCGCAATAGTACGATCAATTAAATTTGCATAATCAACGATTTCATCTTTATATTCTTCAACTCCTGCAAAAGGATTGTAGGTTAATTGTTGTGAAATCGACAGCAGATCCGGCAATACTTTAAGTGAATCCCTAAGGCTCAGATAATCTCTTGGAGACGCGGAACCGTTACTCATACGTGTCGCAAGTCTTTGGATATCGTAAACTTTTTCAAGGGTATCGACAAGATCTTTTCTCACTGAAACATTTTCGACAAGCTCACTTATGGCATTTTGTCTTGCCATAATAGACTTAACATCTTTAAGCGGCTGGCAGATCCAGTTTTTCAACAACCTGGCTCCCATATTTGTTTTAGTTTTATCAACAGCCCACAAAAGAGATCCGTATTTATTTTTTTCGCGTAAAGTTTCAGTAAGCTCAAGATTCTTTCTTGTACTTCCGTCCAGGATCATAAATTCCGAAAGCTCATAAGTTTCTATTCTTTCAAACTTAGGAACATTATCCTTCAATGTTTCCCAGACATAAGCAAGCAATGCTCCGCCTGCTCTAAAGCCCAGTTTGTATTTAGAAAATCCGAAAGCTTCCAGGCTTGAAGTTCCGAAAACAGCTTTCAGGTTATTTTCAGCAAATCCCTGGTCAAAAACATTGGAAGGGATTTTTGAACAATTGTAAAATTTTTGAATATTTTCAGGCAGGTCAATTTTTTGTTCAGGAACGATTTGAAAAGGCATAATTTTTTGGTTAACGGCTGGCGCAACGATTTCGACAGGAAGGATTCTTGCAAGTTCGCCCATGATCAAATTTAAAGGTGCCTGAGTAACTTTAAATTCGCCGGTAGAAATATCTGCGTAAGCAAACCCGTAATTATCGCTTCGATCATCTTTAAACATTGCACAGATATAGTTGTTTGAAGTTTGTTTAAGGAAATCGCTTTCAGTAAGCGTACCTGCAGTCACAACTCTGGTGACGCCTCTTTTAACCAAACCTTTTGCAAATTTCGGATCTTCGAGCTGATCACAAATTGCGACACGGATATTTTTTTCAACGAGTTTTTCCAGATAAGAATTAACGGACTTAACCGGGATTCCTGCAAGAGGAACTCTGCCGTAAGCAGCACCGGCGTCACGCCCGGTCAGAGTGAGTTCCAGTTCTCTTGAAAGAATTACCGCATCTTCAAAGAAAGTTTCATAAAAATCACCTAGCCGGTATAGTAAAACACTATCAGGATTTTGACGCTTAATTTGCAGATATTGCTGCATAACAGGCGTCAGCTTTTCCATTTCCAGATCCTGGGTATGAATATTGTTGATTTCATTTTTTGTCATAGCTATAATAAGATTATATCATGAATTGAGGTTTTGCAATATGGGATGTTTAAAAAAAATATTTAAAGCTGCAATTTTAGCCTTGGCAATAGTGGGCTTTCTCTCTATTGGCGGGAAAGAATGGGTATCAAATTTAATTGATAAATATCTTCACATAAGCAACGAAAATATTATGCAGAAGGCACAAAAAGTTGGAGATTTTTCACAAATTAACGAAGAATACCAGCTTGAAAAGGCGACGGGCATGCTCGGATACAACGGAGTACTGGCAGAACATAAAGCAACAGGACAAAAGATGGTTGTAGTTGATGCAAACAACAAACCGTTGTTAACAAGAGAGGACATCGTTTCCGGTAATATTGAGCCAAAACTGAAATCTTCGCTCGGAAAAATTAAATACCAGGCAATAGGTATAGAAGATTTTTCAGTCACGAAGCATGGGCAGATGTATTCTTTCGGGAATACAGTTCCTTATGTAAGATTCAAGGCAAAAATATCAAGATTTCCGGTCGGGGAAGTCGGAGGGGTAATTGCAGTAGCAAAAAATAAAGACGGAGAAGATCGGATACTTGTTTCTGCAAACGAAAACTCCAAATATTCGCAGCTGCTTGCGGAAGAATTTTTCAAAAATGTTAAATAAAATATTTACAATTTAATATGGTGGTGATATACTTAAAAACAAGAAACGTCTGGGTGGCGGAATTGGTAGACGCGCACGATTCAGGTTCGTGTGGAGTAACATCCTTGAGGGTTCAACCCCCTTCCCGGACATTTAACTTTTCAGGGGCTCTGTGGTGAGCTCCTTTTTAGTATTTATATGAACACTGTAAAATACACGGTCTGATTTCTAATTATTTACATTACTTTGCCGGGGAATACTGTAATTTCGAAATTACTCCGCGAATATTATTTACAAATATTTATCGAGTGAAAACCTCACGAGATTTTTTTATTTTTCATACACCTAGCGGGCACCAATGCGTTTTAATACATTCAAGCATTACTGCAGCATATTCTTTGTGTTTTCCGTAAAAAATATGAGAGGCTTCAGGTACAACCACAACCTGATTAGCTTCAGGATTTTTGCAGCACGCGTTTATTTGATTCATAAAGCCTTTCGGATCACCGGCAGCCATACTGTCTTTGCCGCCGATAACGAACGAGCCGCTGATCTTTATTGAATACAGAGAAGATGTTTCTCCGTCATGGCTTATCACCGGACAATTTTTTAAGTTATACGCATTATAAAATCCCAGCACAGTTTCTGCACACATTGGCGAAAACCCGCCGAACAGAAACGGAAGAATTTCTTTTCCTCTGCCATCTTCAACAAATTTCTTTGCAGTTTCAAGGCACAAGCTGACGTTTGGCATAACCTTCCACCAGTAAGCCAAATCAACAGGGGAACTTACAATAAAATAATCTACAAAATCATCAGCGGTATTGCCAAGATAATTTATAATTTTATTTGATCCAAGAGAGTGCCCTGCAAGAACTATATTTTTGAACCCGAGTTCTTTTGCATACTTAACGTAAGCTTCTACATCCTCATAAACAAGACTGAAATCGTCATAAACAACTCCGGTATAACGCTGTTTCCCGGTAGAAAAATCCGAATAAGCAATCATGGAAAAAGCATCCATGGCATGGCCTGCTATAAACGCAATATTATTAGAACTTAACAACTCACCCGCAGCCGGAAGCAGATCATTTTGGAATACATTGCTGCAAATTCCGCTCATCATTATAACAACAGTATCCATAGTATTATTGCCCCACATTGCACCTTTCAGTTCAAGACCTCGGGGGGTATTAACTCTTATTATTTCCATATGGGTCTCCTTTTATTAATAATCTTATACAAACTTTCATAAAATTACTTTTATATTATAATTATTTACCATTTACCTAAAATAGCAAATACTTATATTACATAATTAAAAATACTTGACAGGCATAATTCAAAAAAATTAAAATTATAAAAAAGGAGCAGTAATGGAACTAAGAGTTTTAAGATATTTTCTAACAGTTGTAAGGGAAGGCAGCATAACAGGAGCGGCAAATGCACTTCACCTTACCCAGCCGACACTTTCACGCCAGCTGCAAGACCTGGAAAAGGAACTTAAACAAAAACTTCTTATACGCGGGAAATATAAAGTATCACTTACACCGGAAGGAATGATTTTAAGGAAACGGGCAGAAGAAATAGTAGAACTCGTAGAAAAAACAGAAGAAGAATTTAATTCAATAAAGGAAATTATAAGCGGAGACATCTACATAGGCTGCGGGGAAACTGATTCCATGAAGTATGTAGCAGAAGTTATGAAGGAGTTGCAAACAGATTACCCGGATATAAAATTCCACATCCACAGCGGCAATGCCGAAGATGTTACGGAAAAACTTGACAAAGGGCTTTTGGATTTTGGAATTTTAATACAGCCTATAGACTTGTCCAAATATGATCATCTGACAATGCCGCAAAAAGATTTATGGGGTGTTGTAATGAGAAAAGACAGCCCGCTTGCCGGGAAAAAAGAAATAAAACTTAACGATTTAACAGAAGTTCCCTTGCTTGCCTCAAGACAGATGTCAAAAAAATATTCGGCAGACAGCGGATTTCTTGACTGGTTTGGAGATAAGTTTGACAAACTAAATATAGCGGCGACTTATAATCTTGTATATAACGCCGCGATAATGGCAGAAGCAGGAATGGGCTACGCAATTACACTTGACAAATTAGTAAAATCTTCTGAAAACAGCAATCTGTGTTTCAGACCGTTAAGCCCTAAGCTCGAATCCGGACTTGATATTGTCTGGAAAAAATATCAGGTGTTTTCTCCGGCAGCTAAGTTGTTTCTTGAAAGGCTTTATTCAAAATTTGCCGGACAAAATCCAGGCGCCGGCAAAAATTAAATAATCTGAAAATTTATGACTCTTGACTGAGAGTAACTATCAAATGTTAAAATTTTATTGTAAATAAAAAAACGGGAGAATATATGAAAAAACTATTTAAAACATTAATATTACTAAGCAGCTGTATTTCTTACTTATTCATGCCGGCATTTTCCAAACAGACAGACTTACCTGCCAACGTTAAGAAAATGCTTGTAAAACAACTGGAAACAGCAACATTAGTTATATATAAAAATAAAGAAATAAAAGCATATAATGAACATAATTTAGATCCGCTGTTAAATTATTTGGATGAAAATACGTTTAAAGGAACTTACGTATTTGATAAGGTAGTGGGGCGGGCAGCTGCGTATCTGTATATATACGGAGAAGCAGACTATGTATACGCAGACACAATTTCAAAGCCGGCTATTGAACTTTTAAAGAAAAATCATATCAAGTATGAAGCAAAAAATGTTGTAAAAGAAATTCAAAATAAAACACAAACCGGTTTATGTCCGTTTGAAGAGTTGATTCAAAATGCAGCCAATGCAACAGAGGCTTACGGATTGATTTATAAAAAAATGCACCCTGATACATCAATTGTTTATTTCACGCCTGATATAACTTCCCAAAATCTTGTCGGGATATACAAAACCCTTGGGAAAGAACTTCCCGGCAAAGTTGCTGTAAAACTACATTCCGGCGAACCCGGCGGACACAACTTTCTACAGCCTGAATTTGTAAAAGATCTTGTGGATTATGTCAACGGAACAATAGTAGAATGCAACACGGCCTATGAAGGCAGAAGAAATACCACAGAAGAACACTTAAAAGCAATTAAAGAACACGGATTTGATAAAATTGCCGAGGTCGATATTATGGATTCGGAGGGGCAAATAGAACTGCCGGTTCCATCAGGCAAACAAATAAAAATTAATTACGTTGGCTCCCATCTTAAAAACTATGATTCAATGCTTGTGCTTTCACACTTTAAAGGGCACCAGATGGGCGGATTTGGCGGCGCACTCAAGAACTTATCAATAGGCGTTGCCTCCTCATACGGTAAAGCATATATTCACGGCGCAGGAGAACCGGAAAAAATCTGGACTTGCGAACAGGACAAATTTTTAGAAGCGATGGCCGACGCGGACAAATCGGTTATGGATTATTTTAACGGGAAGATTACTTTTATTAACGTAATGAACAACATGTCAATTGACTGTGACTGCAATAATAATCCGGCAAAACCTGAAATAGGAGATATCGGAATACTTGCATCAGACGACCCGGTTGCGCTGGATCAGGCTTGTGTTGATCTTGTGTACAGGTCGGATGATAAAGGCAAAGCTTCTTTGATAAAAAGAATTGAAGAAAAACACGGTATCCACACGGTCGAAGCTGCCGCTGATCTTGGTGTGGGATCAAGAAAATACAAACTGATTAAAATAAAATAATTTTGGCTTCAAGGAGAATTGAGATATGAAAAAATCACTGATATATATTTTAATTACTGGAGTACTGATACTTTTAGGAATATTGGTATACACATTATACTATAATATGCAAAACGGAAAGGAGATAGATATGAGTGACAAAAGAGTATTAATCGCATACTATTCATACAGCGGCAACACAAAAGCAGCAGCAGAAAAAATTCAAAATCTTACAAACGGGGATTTATTTGAGATTAAACCGAAAAAAGAATATCCGAAAAATTATAATGAAGTAGTATCACTTGCACAGGAAGAAAAGCAAAAAGATGTAAGGCCTGAACTTGTAGACAACGGCAATGTTAAAGATTATGATATAATTTTTGTAGGCACACCGGTATGGTGGTACACAATGGCAAGCCCGGTAAAAACATTTTTAAGCGAAAACGACTTTAGCGGGAAAATAATAGTACCGTTCTGTACACACGGAGGAGGCGGAGCTTCTGCGACATACTCCGATATGCAAAAACTTGCAAAAGGCGCTGTCGTAACAGAAGGCTACACATCTTATGAAAATTCCGCAAAAGAAAACGAAATCAGAACGTGGATAAATAAACTTGATTTCTAATTATGAACTAACCTGAATAACAAGTTAATAAAAAGAGGGAAACAGATGAAACGAAGAGAATTTATAATAAATTCGGCACTAGCCTTAGGCGGAGCGGCGCTTCTTACAGGCTGCGGCAAAAAAGAGATAAAAAAATCAGAAAAACAGGTTGTCAAAAGGAAATTTGGCAGCCTGGAGATTCCGCTGATAGCATTAGGCTGCATGAGGCTTCCTATGCGAGACGGAAAGATTGACATGGTAGAACTTGACAAAATGGTTGAATACGCGATGGAACACGGGGCAAACTATTTTGACACAGCATATATGTATGTTGAAGGAAAATCTGAAAATGCAATAGGAGAAATTCTAAAAAAATACCCGCGGGAAAGTTTCTTCCTGGCGGACAAAAGCCCTGCCTATCTCGTAAACGAACCAGGGGATGTTCGCAAGCTTTTTAATGAACAGCTGAAAAAATGCCAGGTTGATTATTTTGATAATTATATGGTACACAATATCAATGAAAATACAATAAAAAATTATCGTGATAATGACATGTACGGAGAACTTCTAAAGCTGAAAAAAGAAGGGAAAATCAAACATGTTGGATTTTCTTTCCACGGGGATCCTGATATGCTGAGAGAAGTAATCAGCGAGCACAAATGGGATTTTTGCCAGCTGCAGATAAACTACCTTGACTGGGAGGTAATTAACGCAAAAGAACTTTATGAAATAGCAGACGAGGCAGAAGTTCCGGTAATTGTAATGGAACCTTTAAGAGGCGGCGGGTTGTGCAATCTGCCTGAAAAAGCCGCTAACAAACTTAAAGAAGATTGCCCTGATGACACACAAGCCTCTTTTGGCTTAAGGTGGGTTACAAGCAAAAAAAGAGTTTTCACGATTTTAAGCGGTATGAGCAACTTCCAACAGCTGAAAGAAAATGTAGATACATTTACAAACTTTAGAGAATTTACTGAGGAAGAAGAAAAAACAGCCAAGGCAGTTACGCAGATAATGCAGTCACAAGGAGCAATAAACTGTACTGCTTGCAAATATTGCATGGAAGTTTGCCCGCGCGGAATAAATATTCCTGCAATATTCGGTCTGTATAATGTATACAAATCAAACGGCAACGGGTTCATGTTCGGTGTGAACTACAACGCACTAAAAGAAAGTGAACGCGCTGATAAATGCATTAACTGTCATTTATGTTCAAAAAACTGCCCGCAGGGACTTGATATTCCGGCATTACTCAAAAAAGTTGAAAAAACTGTTAAGGAAGCCGCCAATAAAAAGTAGGGTTAAACATGAAAAACAGAGTTCTATACGGCCTGAGATTATCAGCAGCAATAATAATATTTATCTTAGCAGCTGCAGGAGGGATCGGAATATTTTATCCGGTAAGGATTTTTGATATTCAATTTCTTCCGCTGCTGCAAAGAGTGATTACTGACTTTTCAATAGCAGCAGTAATTTTACTCTTGTTGCTTGCCGGATTAACTTTTCTTTACGGACGAATATATTGTTCTTTGGTTTGCCCGTTGGGAATACTTCAGGAGCTGGCCGGATTTATCAAGGGGCTGTTTGTAAAAAATAAATACCGGCAGCAAAGAAATTTTCCGCTGAAATACTTTATAGCCGCAATCGTATGGGGAATATTTATTGCCGGATCGGCTTGTGTCATAAGATACATAGAGCCGTATACGGCTTTCTCATCAGCAATGTCGCGCTCAATATTCGGACTTGTGCTTATAGTGTTTACGCTGATTGCAGTTCTTATAAGCGATAGAATATTCTGCACAAATTTTTGCCCGGTAGGAACTGTTCTGGGGCTTATTTCAAAAATATCCCTAAATAAAATTTATATATCAAATGAATGTTCTTCCTGCGGGCTTTGTGAGAAAAACTGCCCTGCGGGATGTATTAACTCTAAAGAAAAAAGTGTTGACAATGAAATTTGTATAAAATGCTTAAAATGCATAACACTCTGCCCTAAAAACGCGTTAAAATACGGAATAAAGCCCCAAAAAGAAATCAAATTCAGTCTGAAAAGGCGTCAGATAATTATTGTCTCAACAGCCGCCGCACTATTTGGAATAATGGTTAAGGCCGGATTGGAGATAAAAGATAAAATTGCCGAAAAAGTTAAAGATGTAATACTCCCTGCCGGAGCGGGCAACAAAGAACGATTTCTCAATAAATGCCTAAATTGCAATTTATGTGTGGAAAACTGTCCTGCAAAAATTATAGCGAAAGCGGATGAAAATTACGGAGCAGTTCATATTGATTACACAAAGGGAGAGTGTAAATACGATTGCAACAAGTGCGCCGAAGTTTGTCCGAGCGGCGCTATAAAAAAACTTTCGCTTGAGGAAAAACAAAAAACAAGAATAGCAATGGCAATGATAAATGAGGACAAATGTACAAAATGCACAGAATGTATCTCGGTTTGCCCTGCACATGCTATAATTAGAACAGAAAATAACACTCCGATACTTAATGCTGCAAAATGCATAGGCTGCGGAGCTTGCAAACATGCCTGCCACTTTGGAGCTATTGAAATTTTCGGAGTAAATGAACAAAGAACATTATAAAAAATGGCTCTGTCACAACAAATGGTTGATTTTTGACGAGAAATAGCGTATAATAATAGTAAGAAACAGTACCA
>CALUYR010000066.1 GCA_944325045.1 Candidatus Gastranaerophilales bacterium | reverse complement strand
TCCTTTTTATCAATTATAAATCATTTTTTATTTTTTTCAAGTAAAAATAACATAAAAAAAATAATGGGTCTAATGAAAATATTACACCCATTATTTTTTATTAAAACATTAATTTGCCACTATTTTTCTACCTTTTCTTCTTCTTTCAAATGCTTACTGTCATTTACATAGTTTGTAAGCTGTTTGAGCGCAGGTTTAAAAGAGTTAACAGTAGCATTACCGCCTAAACAACCGCCGGTGCAAGCCATAACTTCAATTAAATTTCCAAGCTCGCAAACTCCGTTTTTGGCATACTTTTTAAGATCACGAATAGTTTGTTTATTAAGCCCGTCAATAACAACCGGATAAGTAGGAAGCTCTTCCGGCAGCATAGTTTTAACAGCATTCGCAACCCCGCCGGTTACAGCATAATTTCTCGCCTCAGCAGAAGCTTCTGTTTTAAATGAGGCTTCACCGCAATCCTCAACCTTGATATTCATTGCAATAAACCACGCCCCTACTTCCTCGTAATTAAGCACGTAATCTACATTAGGATTTTTAAGCGCCTCACGCCGTTTCGCAACACAAGGGCTGAAAAATACGGTAACAGCATCCGGTATTTCTTTTTTAACAATTTCAGCAGTATAATAAAGCGGAGTTTTTGTTTCTGAACGGAAAGGCTTAAGTTCCGGCACAAGCTTGTCAACAAGCTCATTATATCCGGCACAGCAGGAAGTAGTCATAAATTCCGCCCCCTTCATTAAGCGTTCTTCAAATTCTTCTGCTTCATTTTTAGTTGTAACATCAGCGCCCTGGGCAACTTCATATACATCTGCAAACCCTAATTTCATAATTGCAGCCTTAAGCTGTTTCGGTGTACAAGGAAGTTGGCCAAACATTGCAGGCGCAACCATTGCAACAAGCTTTTTACCAGCCTTAATCTGTTTTAAAACATCAATTATCTGGCTTTTTTCATGAACAGCTCCGAAAGGACAAGCGCTTACACATTTGCCGCAAGATATACATTTACTGAAATCAATTCTTGCATGTCCGTTTTCGTCTTTGGCAATAGCTCCAACCGGGCAAGCACTCTCGCAAGGAACGATTATCTTTGTAATTGCCTGGTAAGGACAAACCTGCGCACACATACCACAGTTTTTGCACTTTTCAGGATCGATAACCGATTTACCGTTTTTAACCGTAATTGCACCAAATTTACATGTGTTTACGCAAGGCCTTGCAACACATCCCTGGCATAAATCAGTAACATAAATTCTTGATGGAACACACCCCTTACAAGCTGTTTGAAGAACAGTAAGCGGATTTTCCTCCGGTTGTTTTCTTTCAAGAACCTTTTCTGCAAGCTCGGCCATGTGAATACTATCGTCAGTATCCTCAATTGACAAGCCTAAACCCGCAATAGTTCTATCCCGAAGAATTGCCCGTTCTTTATACACACAGCACCTGTACGTCACATCGTAATCCTTTGGACGCATTTTATAAGGAATTAATCTGGCATTTTCACCAAAATTATCACTGTAAAATGCTTTGATCAGCCTTACTAAAATTTCCCGTTTTATATGAGATGTCTGCCTAGGGGTATTCATTGCCATAATCATATCCTTTTCTACTTCAGCACAAGATTTTTGCAGGAAGCAAGATCCTGCAAAATCTCTGCAAAATTACTACTTCAATTTTTCATCAATTGCTTTTAACACCTTTTCAACAGTAGCTTCTTTGATAACATCATCATCTACTTTGACATAAGGCGCTTTAGAAAATTCCCAGTCAATAGAGCAAAGTCCAAGACAAGGAACTCCTGATACATCAACTTTATCTCCGTATTTTGCCGGGACAGTTTCAATCAATTCCTGAAGATTTGCTGAACCCATAACAAAACATGTTGTTCCTAAACATACTTTCACACTAACTTTTTTGTCCATTGTATTTACTACCTTTCTTTACCGAGGACTGCCCTCACATGTACTGTACCGTAACTTTTTTAAAATATTTATCCTGCAATACTTTTGCCATTTTTTTGATAATATTTTTTCTTATTTCAATTTCAATCGGTAAGGCAGGATCATAATGTGCCTGATTTAGTTTTGCACCAACCAAGAAGTTTATGCAATCACTATCTAATAAAAATTTTACCAACTTTCCTGCGGCATTGTCAATATCTAATGAACCGCTTTCTAAATATTCCAATGTTTTTGTTAAGGTTAAAATTCCCTCAGTAACTATATCAACGCCGTCCATATATGAAACAGCAGGAAGTTTGCCTACACTTATTGTAGTTCCCATACGTATCGGGATATTTAATTCCCGCGAAATTAAGTTAGCAGTCGTCCCGCCGCAAATTGCTTTTTTCCCTTTAAAGTTCCAAAACATTTCAGCATATTCTTTATCTTTTTGCTGGTGATACGGCGGCCCTGTAAATACTAACGATTCACGAGGTTCCCTGAAATAAAGAACACAAGCTGAAATATCATCCTTAGGTTTTCGGTCGGTTTCGATATTTCTAGCCTGGTTAACTATATAAGCAGCCAGCTCGGAACTTGAAATATCAGGGTTTTCCGCAAGTTTGTCTTTTAGCAAAACAATAAGCCCTTCCCGTCTCAACCCGAGTTTCAGACGGCCGCCGCCAAGTCCTGACTGGGTTACACCATCTGAACAAAAAATAACCCTGTCTCCAAGTTTAAAATTCAATTTATAAACTTTCATCTTTCTGTTTTTGAAAGTTTTAGACTGAATAGTTTCGTATTGGGGAGACATAACTTCTCCGTCACGTATCCATATAAAATCAGGATTACCTTCTTCAACAATTTTAGCATTTCCGTCGTCATAGCAGTCTATTGCTGAAAATGTTGAATAACTGATATGTCTTACTTTACAAACCGGCAGACTGTTCATTATAATTTCAGCAGCTTTGCGTATAGGGATTTGCTCGTTAGATATAAACTGCAAAAGCATGGTTGCGGTCATACACGAAAGTATGTTTGCCTTAATTCCACTTCCCAAACCGTCCGATAATACAGCAACAAGCCTTGATTCATCAGGATATCTTTTGGAGACAAAGTAATCTCCAAAAGCATTTTGGTTATATTTTTTCATTTGAAAGCAATCAATATCTACAAACATTATACTTCCTTATTGTCAGCCGAATTTTCTTCTTTATCCTCGTAGTCATTTGCAATTGAACTCAGCAATGTTTCGGTTTCAACCATGTGCTCACCCAAAAGGCAGGCAATTTCCTGAACTATTGAAATATTTTTTGAAATAACTTCATGCGCTTTTTGTGCAATTTTTTCTCTGTTGGTTTCAGACTGGGTAACATCAGTAATAACCGCACCAACAATCTGATTCTCTTCAATATTGAATATACTTATATCATAGAGACGATTTTTAACAGCATAACGTTCCTTGTGGAGGTCTTTACCGGTACTTAAGCTTGTCTTAAACAGTTCCGAAAAATCAATAATTCTGTCAAGTGCAGCCCCGCTCATACCGTCAGGACGAGCTTTAAAAATATCATACATATCGCCGGTAAACATACGCATAAAACTGTCATTTGCCTCGAGAATATTTAATTCGTTATTAACCATAACAACTGCAGCAGGCATACAGCGCACAAGTGCCGCAGCTTTTCGCATTGCAATTTTTCTCATATAAGAAACGCACATTGAAACTTCAGCATCTCCATCCAAAAGCGCTTTTGCAAGATCCCGGCATGTTGCATAACCGCACCCACCGCAGTTAAGTTCATCATCTACAGTATGTTTCCCGATTTTCTTTAATGTTTTTAGAATTTCTTCGATAGGGTACTGTGAGTTAACTATTTTGCCTTTTTTAATCCCGTATGGGACAACCGTCTGAGGTTCTTTAGGAATGTTATCACGCTCTTTAATTCCTGATAAAATTTCCGATACAACACTAATACCGGCTTTATCGCTGGAAATACAAGGCCCGCCTACACACCCGCCTTCACAAGACAATGCTTCCACAAATATGACTTTTTCTAAATTTTCCGGCTTAAGGTTATTTAAAGCCCTTTCAAAATTTTTCAATCCGCAGATATCCATTAACTGAACATCAGGCTTTACGCCGATTTTACGGATAGTTTCATTCATACCTCCGTCTATGGGATATAAAGATCCCTCATTTGCCCGGTAAGGTACAAAATCAAAACTGTTATCAACCTTAACTGTTTCAGTATCAACGATTTCATCGGCGATCCACATTTTTAATTCTTCAAAAGTTAAAGCAGCATCGAATAATCCGGCATATTTAACTTCATTTTTCTTTCCGATACAAGGCCCGATAAAGACAATAGAAATATCGTCACCGAACATTTCGCGAAGCATTTTGGAATGAGTCATGGCCGGCGAGCCTATTGGTGTTATATTATTGATAAATTGAGGATAATACAGTCTTATAAAATCAACTATTACAGGGCAAGCACTTGATATAAATAAACCTTTATCAGCATTGTTAAGGATTTTAGCAGTTTCAATAGAAACCTCCTGAGCACCGAGTGCGGTTTCTGAAACATCAGTAAAACCGAGTTTTTTTAATATAGAAATCATTTTAGCCGGAGTATGGTCAAAAACTCCGTTCCAAGATGGCGCAAGAGAAACATAAACCTTTTTCTGAGCAAGAATAAGATTTTTAACTTTATCAATATCGGTTCTTACCCTTTTAGCGTTGGAAGGGCAAGCCTTTACACAATTTCCGCAAGCTATACATTTTTCCGGAATAACGCTGGCATGCCCATCTTCAATCTTGATAGCTTTGACAGGACATTCCCTGATGCAGCGGTAACAATCATGACACTCATTAACTAATGTATATACGGGATATTGCGAATCCATCTTACAACTCCTTTATATGCAGCAAACTTACAGCATATTTTACAATCTTAACCCACAAATGTAGAATAACATGGTGACATTAAATTTACAACAAAAAAAATTTAAGAATTTTTAACTGTTTGTAAAATTTCGCGGACTTTATTCTCATCAACACTGTTGTATTCAACACCATTGACAATAATATTTGGCCCGGAAGCACATTGGCCTGAGCATCTGGCGCCGGAAAGATCAATTTCTGCCTCAAGTCCGTTTTCTTTAATAAAATTTTCAATAAGCTCCAAATTCTGTGCATTTCCTCTTGCAAAACAAGAACTGCCCATACAAACTGTAATATTTAACTTTGCCATAAATTCCTCACAATTTATAAGAACATTTTACATTACAAAAAAATATTAAGCAAGCAACGTACGTATTTGTAACAAGTACTTTCTAAAATTAGAAAATGGTTTTTAACTTTTTTTGTGTTATCATTTAAAGTATGAATTGGAAGAATCTAAGTAAAAAGAAAAAAGCTTATCTTGCAGGCGGCCTCACATTAATAGGGATTTTACTGTGGGCATTTATATCAGCCGGAATAATTACGCATAACTTCAACCGAAGCCAGGTAGCAGGCCAGCAGGATAGGCAGGAAGCACTTATCAACGGAATTATTCTGACAGAAACCAAAAACGATCACAAATATTGGGAAATCTACGGAGAAACCGGTTCCTACAGCAGCGATAACAGTATTGCGCTGCTTGATAACTGCATTGGGAATTTCTTTGATGAAAATAACGAAGTTTCCATGAGTTTTGAATCAACAAAAGGAACATACAATTCTAAAAAAACACAAATAATACTATATAAAGACACCCATATAGTAATAAAAGACGGAACCTCGCTTGAAGCAGACCGTGTCGTATGGTCGGGCAACGACCAGCCGGTAATTGCGACAGGAAATGTTAGAATTACCAGAAATAACCAGTTTCTGGCAACGGCTGACTCGGTTGAGATTAGTCCGGATTATGAAAGATTTAAAATACAAGGGAAAGCAGTGTCAAAAATTTACGAGTCCAAGGAGAAAAAATGAAAAAAATTTTAATTACTCTTGCAATATCAGCATTTTCTTTAGGAATAATCGCCCAAGCGTCTGACTTGGTAATCGAATCCAAAAGCCAGACTTTTTCAGAAAATGATAACAAAATAAAATTCAACGGAGATGTAAAAGTTTCCATTGATGACCTGAAAGTTGTAGGGGATTCAGCCGATGTTAACATGGACGGGGAACAGAAACTTGACACAGCAACTTTCTACGATAAACCTTATGCCTATGAAGTTAAGAAAAATAAAAAACGGGAAGTAAAAGCTAATATATTAAAAGTTTCACTAATAACTAAAATTGTACGTGCCGAAGGAGATACGCAATCAGTAGTATTTGACGGTAAAACGCCGATTGTAGTTATAAATTCAGACATACAGGAATACGACACAAAAACAGGAATTATGACTGCAACAGGCAATGTTACAATGAAATATAAAGAACTTGAAACATTCTCGAATAAAGCAATCATTAAAACCGACAAAAACGGTGACTTAAAAACTCTTGAACTTATCGGAAACGGTAAAATTAAACAAAAAGCCAATGATTCATACGCTGACAGATTTTTCTATAATTCCGCAACAAAAGTTCTGACTGCAACCGGGAACACAACTTCCAACATGATAAATGACGACGGGAAAAAACTTACACTCAAATCAAATATCCAGGAATTTGTCCAGGATAAAAATACATTCTCGGCAAGCGGAAACGTAAGAGTATGGTATGATGATTACTATGCTGTCGGCCCGAAAATTAATGTTTACCCGAACCAGGAAGGGAAACCAAATGATGTATACTTTGTCGGCCGCTCAAGCATTACCCAGGGCGTTAGAACGATTTATGCCGACAAAATTAAGATGAAGTTAAAACCAAAAGATTTCCAGGCAGAAGGAAATACCAGAACGGTTATTAAAAATATCGGATCCGGAGAAAGTGAAAATGAAAGTTCCGGCATGACCTTAGGATTATAAGGGGAAATATTTGTATGGACAAAAAAATTGAAAAAGCAATAAACTTATACAAAAGCGGCGAATACGAAAAAGCGATTGACGCATTCAGCTCGGTAATTGAAACGGAAAAACCTGCTGCTGAAATATATAACAACCTTGGATTATGCTACGCAAGCGTTGGGAATGATGAGAAAGCTGAAGATAATTTTCTAAAAGCAATAGAACTTAATCCAAAGATTCCTCAGGTATACATTAACCTTGCTGATATTTATTACAGGAATAAAGATTACGATAACGGCATACAGCTGCTTGGGCAGGGTGTTTATGAGATGCCTGAGAATATGGTAATTGCCCATTTTTTAGCAAGATTTTATATGGAAGATTGCCGGTTGGATTTAGCAATTGACGAATTAGAAAAAATCCTTGAGGTTCAGCCGGAAAACTACGACGCATACTATGATCTCGGGAAAGTACACTTTGAACTTGGCAATTATGATCTTGCAATAGAAAATTTCGAAAATATTTTGGAATTTAAGGAAGATAACCCGTATATCTATTTCAGCCTTGCTCAGGCTTATGAAATGAATAATGAAATCGACAAAGCAATTTCCAATTATCTTAAAACAATTGCACACGATTCAGGATTCAGACAGGCATACAAAAAAGTGGCTATTTTGTTCCTGGCAAGAGGTGATTACGATGATGCCATTGAATATCTGGAAGATTATATTACAATGGAATTACCGGAAGAAGAAATTAAAAATATAAAAGAATTAATAGAGAGAATTAAGAAGAAAAAAAATAATGGATAAGTATTGGATAGCATTTTCATCTATAGAGCAGGTAGACAGCGCTTTTGTACAAAGACTGTATAATTATTTCGGAGATATCGAAAAAGCATATTATGCAACAGAAAAAGATCTTTCGCAAATAGAGGGATTAAGCGTAAAAAAAGCCGGAAATTTTATAAAAAAACGGGAAACGGTTAATCCGGATCAGGCATTGGAAGAAGTAACCAAACGCGGAATAAAGTATTATACTCTACAGGATTCTAATTACCCGAAAATGCTCAGAGAAATCTCAAATCCTCCGGCAGTTTTATATTATAAGGGGAATCTGTCGGAATGCAATTTATCAAAAACATTAGCAGTAGTAGGTTCAAGACGGTCAAGCCTTCAGGCAAAAGAAGCTGTTGAAAAAATTATCTCCGAACTTGAAGGAACTGATTTATGCATTGTTTCCGGCCTTGCTGCGGGGATTGACACAGCCGCTCACAAAAGTGCTTTAAAACATAATTTAAAAACAATAGGAGTAATTGCAAGCGGATTTGATTACACCTATCCGGCCGCAAACAAAAGTCTGTATGAAGAGATTGAAAATGGCGGAGGAGCCGTTGTAAGCGAATATTTTCCAACATTTGAACCGCTCAAATTTAGATTTCCGCAACGCAACAGAATAGTATCCGGTCTTTCATACGGAACGCTTGTTGCAGAAGCATCTTTAAAAAGTGGAGCCCTAATTACCGCAAATTTGACTCTCGAGCAGGGGCGGGAATTGATGTGTATACCGGGATTAATTTCAAATCCAAATACAGCCGGAATTTATAAACTTTTAAAAAACGGGGCAGCCCTTGTTACATGTGCAAACGACATTCTTGAAACACTAAATTGGGAAATCCGGCCTGAAAAACAGCTGAAAATAGAATCTGTGCAATTAAATGAAGAAGAAACCAAAATAGTTGAAGCCTTGTCTATTGAAGAAAAAGGTTTTGATGAATTAAGTTCAATTACAAAGATTAATACAAATGATTTATTGATAAACTTGACAACACTCGAGCTTAAGGGCATAATAAAACAAGTAACAGGTGATAGATACAAAAAAGTATAAAATAATAAGGGATTGAATAAGTAAAATTACACTATCAGGCATTATAGCGATAATACCGGGAAAAATAAATCCCGGACGGAATCAAAATAATTACCCGAAACAGGAAAGAAAATGGCAGCAAAAACAACATCAAAAAAAGAAAAATCATTAGTTATAGTAGAGTCTCCGGCAAAATCTAAAACAATCAGAAAAATACTCGGAGACAATTATCAAATTGAAGCAAGTTTCGGTCATATAAGAGATTTGCCGCAAAAGAACTTAGGATTTGATGTAAATAACGGTTTTGAGCCGACGTTCGTGATAATTCCCGAAAAGAAAAAGGTTGTTACCAAACTCAACGACCTTGCAAAACATAGTGATAAAGTTTATCTTGCATCCGACCCTGACCGTGAGGGAGAAGCGATTGCCTGGCATGTAAGACAGGTTCTGGATGTACCGGAAGATAAAGTATTCACAATTGAGTTTAACGAAATTACGCCGAAGGCGGTAAAGTATGCGGTAGAACATTCAAGAACAATTGATATGGACAGGGTTAAAGCCCAGCAGACACGCCAAATTTTAG
>CALUYR010000065.1 GCA_944325045.1 Candidatus Gastranaerophilales bacterium | reverse complement strand
CTTTTCCATGCTTTTATCCTCCTTTTCCCTCCATTATATACTATTTTTTTATTTTTGCAAGGGGCGGACTAAGTCCGCTTTTACATAACGCTGCGCTGTGCAAGACGTAGAGAGTATATTGTTTTCATGCGGCGGTATAATGTATCGGGGACTAAATCCTGAATGCATGCTTTGCAAAGAAAACAAAGGATACGCCGGCAGACTTAACCATCCTTCACGCCAAAACCACAGAATTATACCAATAACAATAAACAGGTGGGTAGCCATTTGGGAATTTACGTTTTTATTCCTCGATATGCATTCGCCTCTCTAAAGTGTGCTTTGCAAAGTTAACAGCATCAATCTCTTCATAAAATATATGGTTTTCGCCTATTTGAGAAGTCATTGAATGCTTAGCCAGCTGATCATGAATTTGCGAATTTTTAATAACCAAAAGCAATCTGATATGTTGTGATTTCAGTCTGGTGATAATATCTTCAAGTGCAAAAATTGCCGAAATATCAAGGACAGCCTCTGAATCATAAACGAGTATTAAATATTTTGTACCGAGCATTTCATCAAAATGAGACACAAGCTGGGTTGCAGATCCGAAAAAGAACTGACCGGAAATATGCACAACTCGGATTTTATGTTTATAATTTTCTTCAACACCTTTTTCAAAAGTCTGCATTTGCGGATCATAAACTTCTTTTTGAACGAGAGTAGTTTGATCTGCAAGTCTTTTAGCGTACAATAATGCCGCCAGAACAATTCCTGCACCGACTGCCGCAATAAGGTTATAGAAAACAGTTAAAAGAAACACTAGAACAAGGACATACAAATCATCTCGCGGGGCATATTTAATTACCTTAAGCAATTTTACATCAATAATATCATAACCTATTTTAATCAA
The DNA here is from genome assembly GCA_944325045.1 of Candidatus Gastranaerophilales bacterium. Taxonomy (GTDB): domain Bacteria; phylum Cyanobacteriota; class Vampirovibrionia; order Gastranaerophilales; family Gastranaerophilaceae; genus UBA1221. The sequence goes on along the minus strand of CALUYR010000065.1, from coordinate 8,524 downwards.
AATTCCTGCAAGAACCGGCAGAGGGATTTGTGCGACAAATCCTGAAAACACAGACAAACATAAAATAAGAACAATTGCGCTGATTATAGAAGCGCCCCTGGTTGTTGCACCGGTTTTAAGGGCAGCGACAGTACGCATAGTAGCTGCTGCGCCCGGAAGTGTGCCGGTAATCGAACATAAAATATTACCTACGCCTTGCGGAATAAGCAGCTTACGCGGAGGAATATTTGTTTTTGTAATAGAGTTACATACCAGCCCCGTTAAAAGAGTTTCCGACGACAAAATTATCGCAAGTGTAACCGCGTAATGGAAATATGTTATAAAGTCATGAATATTTGTATGCGGCATGACCATCTTGGGAAATGCCGCGGATATTTCCGATATTCTTGACACATCCATGCCAAACTTAACCGAAATTATTGTGCATACAACAAGCGCTATTATTTGCGACGGGATAATTTTATTTATGAATTTCGGTGTGAAAAACACTATAACAAGTGTTAACAAGCCAAGCAGCAATGCCTGATAATTAACAAAATGCAAAGTTAAAATAAGATTTTTAATGCTTTCAATAGTATTAGAAAACGGCTTAAGCCCTACAAGCGGATTTAACTGCATAATAATAATAATGGCTCCTACACCGTTCATAAACCCCGAAATTACAGGATAAGGAACATACTTAACAATTTCAGCAAGCTTAGTCATCGAAAGCATTATCTGTAAAATTCCTGCGATAAAGATTATGAAAATTACAGAACTGATATCCTGATTTAATGCGTGCATAATAGAAGCAATAACAATGGCAACCGGCCCGGTAATCCCGGAAATCATAGGAACCTTTGACCCGATAAGCCCAGCAATAAAAGTGAGAATAACAGCTCCCCAAACTCCGGCACCGGCTCCGAAACCGGTAGCAACACCAAACGCCAGAGCCTGAGGCAGTGCAATAATCGCCGCATTTACACCGCCGAAAAGATCTCCGGTAAATATGCAAAATTTACTCTTGATAAATTCGGACTTACCCATAAATTTAATATAACATAAAATCTACTCTTTATGAAAATTTCGCCACTTAAAATTAGGATAAGTTCTTCTGATACTTTTCCAGTCAACTTCTGTGGAAAAATCATTATTTTTTCTTCCTGCTTCCCAATCCCTTATAAAGTCAGCACATGCGTGATCTATAAAATGAAGTCTGTCAGCGCAAACATAAATATCTTTATCTGTTGGAAGATGTTCAAAAATATCAATAAGCTGCGGAAGCTGAAGGAATATTATATTCCCTGAAAGCTTAACAATTTTTCTGTTTTCGCCGTCATCTTCAACAAAAATATGAACCCTTAACAGTTTAAATACACTTTTTGCAAGAGCAGCGCCGAAGCCGATCAATATTCCTTCAAAAAGGTTCGTGAAAAGTATTGACACAAGAGTTATCATATAGATAGCAAACTCACCCTTGCTAAGCCGGTAAAGTTTTTTAGCTTCCTGAACATCCACAAGTTTATAACCGGTATAAACAAGAATAGCAGCAAGAGCGGCTTGCGGAATATAATTAAGCACCTGCGGGAAAAACGTTACAAAAAGCACAATCCAAATCCCATGCATAATGGTAGAAAATCTTGACTGAGCATCTGCATTAATATTTGCGGCACTTCTTACAATAACTCCGGTAATAGGAAGTCCGCCCACAAGCCCTGATAAAGAATTTCCAATGCCCTGGGCGATAATCTCCTTATTATAATCCGTTTTTGAGCGTTCGCACATTTTATCTATAGCGTTAGACGTTAAAAGAGTTTCGGCACTGGCAATAAATGTAATGATCAGTGCGCTTAGCAAAATTTGCGGAACAAGAGCAAACTTAAAAGTTTCAGGATTAATCAAACGGATATTTTGCCAGAAATTTGATCCGACTTCTATGTAATTAATAATATCCAGATGAAAAACAGCAGCAACAATTGAGGCCAATATTACAGCAACAAGTGCGGCCGGAATGACTTTAAATTTTTTATTGGGAATGTTGTTCCAAAGAATAACAGTACCTATGGTTAAAATTCCGATAAAACAAGCCAGGTGATGTTGTGTACCGTCAAAAGGCAGGACGGAATTATAGAGAACATTCAATAAATCAGCAATATTTTCAATAAAAGTATTTTTCGGCTTGCTGTCGAGCATAATGTGGAACTGGGAAAGAAAAATTGATATACCGATTCCTGCAAGCATGCCCTGAATTATAGCGGGAGAAATAGCCCGGAACCATTTACCAAGGGAAAACAAACCGAACATAATCTGCATAAGCCCGACAATAAAAATTATCATAAAAAGCTTATCAACACCCTGCGTTGCAATAATATCAGTAATAATTAGAATAAGCCCTGCAGCAGGCCCGGAAACCTGCAACGAGTTCCCGGAAAACGCTCCGACAACTATACCGCCGATAATTGCAGAAATCAATCCGCTGTATACTGGCAGCCCGCACGCTATAGATATCCCGATTGCAAGGGGCATTGCTATTAAAAATACTATTACAGAAGCTAACAAGTCCTTCTTCATTGAGGTAAAATTCAATATATTATTCATCATATTCAAATATTATCAGTGAATTGGGAATATAGCAAGTACCTTGTTGAAACTGTTACATTAACTATCCGGGTATACCCCGGTTCATTCATATATCGGAACAGAAAAATTCAATGTCCTAAGCATTCTTGCTTAAAATTTATTGAAAGTTTTTGTGTTAAAATATTTATGTAAGGAGAGTATATATGTATACAATAAAAGAAGTTGCAGATAAAATGGATATATCTGAACACACTCTTAGATTTTGGGCAAAATCAGGATTATTTCCGTTTGTAAAAAGGGATTCTAATAATATCAGAAAATTTTCCGACAATGATCTGGAATGGGTTAAAATAGTAAAATGCCTGCGTTCTGTCGGGACGGAAAATAAAGAGATAAAAAGATATATTGATCTTTGTATAAAAGGGGATTCAACAATCAAAGAAAGATACGGGATAATTCACGCAACAAAATTAAAAGCCCAGAAACAGATGACAGATATACAAAAACAACTTGATCTTCTGGATTTTAAAGAAACATTTTATCAAAATCTGATAGAAAACAATTTAAAAGACACCTGGAATCCAATGAACAATATTCAGGAAAAAGAAACAGCAGTTTAGATCAAATCAAGGAGCAAAATGCCGGCAGCAGTAAAACCAAACAACAAACAACAGGAATGTATAGACAATATTCACGGGAAATATCTTGTTCTTGCAGGCCCGGGAACAGGTAAAACATTTACGGTTGTACAGCGTATAAAGAAAATGATTGAACAGGGTATCGAACCCGATAAAATTCTTTGTCTTACATTTACAGAAGCTGCGGCAAATGAAATGGAAGCAAGACTTAGTAAAGAACTTGATCAAATTTCAACAGGAATAAATATATATACATACCACGGTTTTTGTTACGAGATTATAGAAAATAACTTTGAGGATTTTGAACTTCCTGAAAATATGAGAATTATATCCGACGCTGTATCCCGTGCATTTGTTAAAGAATGTATAGACGAATTGCAGCCCAAAGCCTTCCGTACTGAAAAAAATGATCCGTATTATTATATAGACATAATTAAAAAACGTATAGAAGAAATTAAAAAATACAGGCTCAACAAGAAAAGTATTTCTACAACCTGGATCACAACCCTGATTGGAAACCGAAACTTTCCGCAAAAAAAATTGAACTTGAAGAAAAATTAAAGCAAGGAAACACAAAAGTAACAACTCTTCAAGGAAATATTGTTACTCTTGAAAAAGATATTGCAAAAGCAATCGAACTATGGGATTTTTACGAATTATACCGGGATAAAATGCAAAAAAATCATTACATGGATTTTAATGATATGATCACGCTTGTTCTGGAGAAATTTGAAACCAATCCCGCTTTTCTGGAAAAAATTGCAAACAAATATGAATACATTCTTGTGGATGAATATCAGGACACAAATAAACCACAAAATGATATCGTATTTAATTTGACAAAAGCGATTAAAAGCGAAAATGTTTTTGTAGTAGGCGATGACGATCAGATAATATACACATTTCAGGGCGCTAAACTCGATACTATAGAAAAATTTCTGAAAGAATTTCCTGAAACAAAAGTTATATGCCTTACTGAAAATATGCGATCAACCCAAACAATTCTTGATACGTCAAGAGAAATCGCAAAACAGGATTGCCTGCGGATCGAAACAAACCAAGACTTCAAAAAATATAATATAGATAAAAAATTAATATCAAAGAATGAAAAATTAATATCTAAAGACAAGCCGGTCAGATGTTATAAATATGCAGACAGCTTTCAGGAATATACAGAAATAGTTAACGAAATTGATGAACTTATCAGCTCGCCTGAATGCCCGAAAAATGATGATGGTTCAAAAAAACTTTCAGAAATTGCAATACTTTCAAGAACTCATGCAGAACTTGAAACTTTTGCCCAAATGCTTAAGGATAGAAATATTCCATTTGAGCTCAAGGAAGGGAAAAATATTTTCACAATAAAATCCTCAATTGTGCTTTACTTCTACATGCAAATGCTCGTAAATCCAGAACTCCATTCCGATAAAATATTCAAACTTCTGCTTTCCCAGCCGTTTAATATTAATCCTAAGGACTACGAAAAACTCTACAGCGAATCCTCTAAACATAAATCATTCATTCAAACTTTAAAAGAAATAAATAAGGAAGATTTTATTGAGCCGGATAAAATTAACGAATTTATAAATGTATTTAATTATTTAACAGAATATAAATCAAACGAAAGTTTAAAAAATACTGTTCTTGAAATCGGTTCTAAAACCGGAATTTTTCACTACTATCTTAACTCCGGGATAAACAAAACCGAAAACATAGCAGGCCTGAAAAAAATGATTGATGAAGCAGCGGCGTTTTCCGAAGTAAACAAAACCAAAGGTCTTGAAGATTTTGTGGAATATCTTGACATATCACTTGCAGACGATATCGAAATAAAAACAGATAAAGCACCGGTTCCGCTTAATGCAATCCAGCTTTCCACATACTATTCAGCCAAAGGCCGGGAATTTGAATATGTTTACATGCCGGGGCTGCTAAGAGACAAATGGGAAAGCGATACAAAAAGTATGCGTCCGAAAATTCCGCTTTCACCTTCTGAATACAAGGATGAACAGGAATTAAAGGATATAAAAAGGTCTGACAGAATTAAAGTAATGTACGTTGGTATGACACGTGCCAAACATACTTTAAGACTATCTTATTCGGAAAAAGTTAACGGGAAAGCCAAAAAGCCAAGTGAATTTATCGTCAATATCCAACACTTGCTGGAAAAAGAACCCCGGCCGTTTAAATATGACGAAACCTCTTTTTGGCAGGAAATAACAAAATCAATTGTAAAAAGAGATTACGATTATGAAAAAGAATTTTGTACGCTTGTAGATAATATTCTTAAGAATAAAGCATTCTCCCCTACATCCGTTAACACTTATCTAAAGTGTCCGCGCCAATATCTGTATAATTACATTCTGAATCTAAGTTCCAAAAGCGGAAATTCAGATAATGCAAATTACGGAACAGCAGTCCACAACACCTGCGAATTTGCTGTAAACTTCGCAAAAGAAAATCAGAAATATCCCGCTAAAGAAGAATTTATTAACAGATTTAAAACAGAGCTTTCAAACCTTCCGCTTTCAAGCTTTGAGCAAAGAAAGATTTTAGAAAAAAGAGGAACTGACGCATTAAATGCCTACTATACCCAGCTAAGTTCAACACCGGTTTCCATGCTGTACGCCACAGAAGAAAAAATCCTTCTTGAAATAGACGGAGTAAAATTTAAAGGCTACATAGACAGAATTGACAAAAATTCTGACGGCACTTACACAATCTACGACTACAAAACAGGAAAAGCAAAGGCTGATAAAAATATCTGTCCGGGCGGAGAACACGAAGACTATTATAACCAAATAGGGTTATACAAATACTACTACGAAAAAGCAACCGGCAACAAAGTTAAGGAAACAACATTTATCTTCCCGGAAGATTTCACTAAAAATCTAACCCTTAATCTTACAAAAGAAGATTGTGAATTTATTGAAAAAAACTTTAAGCAGGCAATATCCGGCATAAAATCCTTCAAATTCGAACCTACATACGATAAAAACGTCTGCAAATACTGTCAGTATAAAGAATTTTGCTGTTTGGAAAACGTCTGATAAAAAAATTATTCGCAACATATATCATGCCGGTATTTCATACCTTCAAAATATATTTCTTCAATATTGTCATATAATAATTCCCTGGCCCGTCCAAAAGTTGAGGCGGATTGCGTAACAACCAGCGTGCGGCCTTTATTTGTTAAATATTCGAGATAATTATTTTGACTGGTATTAAAATGTCCTATATCTGTTGTATCATCAACCAGTTCCAGTCCGGTTACGACAGCATTGCTTTTTCTGGCAAAAAGCACGCATGAAGCCGTACAAATATTTTTAATAGGGATTTCATCATAATCATCCGCAAAAGACCCGTTTGCGCATGCTTCCATAACAGAATACAAATCTGCCCCGACAGAACTAATAACAGCCCCGGCATCATGATCCTTTAAAAACGGAACAAATCCCGTAACAACAAAATCATCAACATTTTTTAAAACACATTCAACGCCCATTATACCAAGGTAAGGTCTTTCCCTTTTTTGCAGCGAGAGAAGAATCTTCTCAATAACATTTTCCATAAGCCTGCCTACAATATCGAAAGACACCTTATAATCCGGTACAAAAGCCCCGGAACCTTTTGTATATAACCCGGCTTCTCCGTCCTCCTGAAACTTATAATCTCCGACAACGGCTAACGGCAGCGCCTGATACCCGTCAGTTATTATGTAAAAAGTAAAAGGATGACCGTAAACATATTCTTCTATAACAGCCTTATCCAAATCCTGCAAAAATATATCGGAAATACAAACCCGCGCAAGATCGACACTCTTGCAAACCGATCTGACAGAATTTTCATTGTCGTAATCAGCAGTAATAAGAACAGGCATAACAGCGGTCTTAATATATTCATTTGCGCCCTGCTGTTTTTCAAAAATTCCGAACTTTGGAGTAGGGATTCTCAATTTATATAAAAACTTTTTTGCGGCTGACCGGTAAATCGCAAAATTCGCGCTTTCTGCCGAAGGAGCGAAAATTAACTGGGAATTTGCGCTGAAAAATGCTGCAATATCAGCCTTTATGGCATCCGTGGAACATGCAATTGTAAGGTCTATGTCATTTTTTACGGCAAACTCCAACAATTCCCTGACAGAATTTTCACGTATATCTACACGTTCGGAAAATTCACTCACCGCAAAATTTCCCGGTGCAGTATATATCTTTTCAACAGCAGGGTTTTTGGAGAGATATTTGGCAAGCGCATACTCCTTTGCAGAAGAGCCGACTATTAAAACTTTCTTCTTTTTAAAATCCATAAACTGATATTATCACACTTCAGCTTATTGAGCAAGGTATTTCACAAAAACTACGAACCAAACAGATTCAACTGCGGAACATTTACCTCAGGCACATCAGTATTCTTTTTGCGAGTCGAAAGATTACTGGAGAAATCTTTCTGCATACGGCTCATCAATTCTTGCGAGCGCTTAACGACTGACGAAGGAAGTCCTGCCATTTTCGCGACCTGAATACCGTAACTCTTGCTTGCACCGCCTTGCACAATCTTTCTTAAAAACTGAATCTCACCGTTTTCTTCCGAAACAGTAATTCTGTAGTTTTTAATTTGCGGGTAAGTTTTTGTCATTACATTAAGTTCGTGGTAATGAGTAGCGAAAATACATCTTGCCTTAATTTTAGTAGCAATATATTCTGCGACAGACCAAGCTATTGCAACACCGTCATAAGTACTTGTACCTCTGCCGATCTCATCCAGCAGAATAAAGCTTCTGTCGGTTGCGGAGTTAAGAATATAAGAAGTCTCAACCATTTCGACCATAAACGTTGACTGACCAAGAGTTAAATCGTCAGACGCACCGACCCTGGTGAAAATTTTATCAACAATTCCAAGCTTAACGTAATCTGCAGGAACCCATGAACCTATTTGCGCAAGCAGTACAATTAAAGCATTCTGACGCATATATGTAGATTTCCCTGCCATATTAGGCCCGGTTAATATCATAAACTGTGTAGCGTCCATTGATTTGCTTTTGAGTTCAAGATCATTGGAAACATACTCCCCGAGCGGAAGAATCTTTTCCAATACAGGATGTCGGCCGTTTTTTACAATAAAGTCATCGGATTCATCTATTTCCGGCCGGCAGTAATTATTTTCAACCGCAACTTCTGCAAGAGAAGAATATATATCAGCCTTGGAAATACAATCTGCAATCTCACGGATTTTGGAAACAAATTCCTTTGAATATTCTCTGAAATCAGTAAACAATCTGTATTCAAGTTCCGTTGATTTAAATTTAGCGGACATAACATCATCTTCAT
>CALUYR010000064.1 GCA_944325045.1 Candidatus Gastranaerophilales bacterium | reverse complement strand
ATCCTATAATTTAATATTTTGCAAATTTTACTTGTAAAAATTTGCACATTAAAATATTTTTATAGTAAAATATCAAGTAGTGACACAAGGGGAAATTATGGAATTTTTCAGAAAACATCAAAAATTAATCGTAGGAATAATTGCACTTACTTTTATTGCTTGGACTGTAGGCTTAATGATGTTGCCTCTTGTTTTAAGATAAGGGTTATTGTGTGAATTTAAAAAAACTGTTTAAACATTTATTTATATATTTGTTTTCGGGGTTGATATTTTGTGTCGGCACCGGTCAGTTTGCTTATGCCTCAAATACTTCAATAAAACAGAAACTTCAGACTAATCAGGTTAAGATGAAGTCTACACGGCAGAAAATTCATTCACTTAAAATAAGAGAACAGCAGGAAAAAAGCAAGCTGGTAAGAAATCAGAAAAAGCTTGAAAATGCATCTTCAAATCTTGTCGAGTCTCAAAATAAATATCTGTCTATGGATGCTAAGCTTAAAGAGATGGAACAAAAGTATTCAGCCGCAACCAGGGAATTTAATAATGTGGATGCCCAGATAAAAAACAGAGTCCGCCAGGTGTTTAAAACCCAGCGTATCGGCATGTTTGAGATAATTTTTAAGGCCAAAGATATTAACGCAATGCTTGATGCAATATATTTTGAGCGTATAATTATCCGCAATGATTACAAACAAATGATGGCGCTTAAATCAAAGGCATTGAAGCTTGCAAAAATGAAGTCTGATATAGAAGAACAAAAACGTTATCTTGCCCAGTCAATTAATGAGATTGATTCCCAGAAAAGATCAATTCAGCGTGCGATTGCACAAAACCAAAGTATGATTAACCGCCTTAAAACCGATCGTGCTGCATACGAGCGTTCGGAAAGAGAGCTTGCAAGACAATCCGAAAGCCTTCAATCAATGCTCAGCGCATACAGCCATTCAACCGTGAAAGTTGCTTCTACCGGGTTTATGAAACCAATTGGCGGCCGCATAACATCTCCGTTTGGCTGGAGAACCCATCCGATATTTAAAAGCAGAACATTCCATTCCGGTATAGATATCGGAGGGCCGAATTACGGCAGTATCCGCGCTTCAAATTCAGGGAAGGTTATTTACACAGGCTGGTACGGCGGCTACGGTAAAGTTGTTATAATTGATCACGGCGTTGTAAACGGCCGCCCTACAACAACTTTGTATGCCCACATGTCATCAATAAAGGTCGGAAACGGTCAGAATGTTACAAAAGGCCAGGTAATCGGTCTTGAAGGAACAACCGGTTACAGTACCGGCCCGCATTGCCATTTTGAAGTCCGCATAAACGGCAAACCAAATAATCCGTTGAACTATATTTAGTAAGGAAATTAATTTGAAAAAGTTAGTCTTTATATCTTTAATATCAATTTTAATGGTTGGCTCGGGCGCTTCAGCAGCAGTTGTGCACAATAAAGATTTTTATGACGATAATTCTCTTGAAAGTGTTGAGCAGGAGTTTTTTGAAAACGGAACTATATCTTCCCCTAAGAACAGAGCCAAAATTGAAGGCGAAACCGATTACTTTGGCGGTGATTCGTTTATGGAATATGACCCGACTGCCGGCGGTGATATGCCGTCGCTTAGAGGTATGCCGGTATTTAAAAAATACAGAATAAAAATGACTAACTATTTCAAGATAAAAGCCCATGAAAGAGAGCTTAAAGATATCGAGGAACAGAAAAAAATCCTCAATGAAATGGATGAGTCTGAAATGGATATAGATGACTTTGATTACGATGATTTGAAGGAACGTAATCTTAAGAAAATCTATAAAGACGAAGATGGTAATGAGGTTGAGGTTTCAAATTTTCAAAAGTTCAAAAATCTGTTTAAACGCAAGAACAAGGAAACTTCTGAAATTTCTGACAAAAAACAGCCTGCTGAAAGTGAAGCTTCAGAGGATAGTGATGGCGAAACAAAAGAATTGTCAGGCGGCGTAAAAGAAGTTGTTGCGCAAAAAGATATAATTTTGGATTGTGACAAGCTGGATTATGATGATGAGAATGCGGAATTGTATGCCTCAGGTCACCCGGTGCTTTCATTTCCTCCGCAGGGTGTGACAATTAAAGCGGACAAGCTGACTTATAACACCGAAAGTAATATAATAAAAGCTTACGGTAATGTAGAAATTATAAAAGACGGTTCTCCGATATACGGAGATTACGTACAGATTAACATGAACGATGAATCTGCACTTGTAACAAACATGAAAGCAGATAAAATGAATATGCTTATCAATGCTAAAAATGTTGTAGCCGCAGAAGATACTATTGAACTTCTTGACGGTTCCATGACAGGTGACAGGCATTACATTTTGGCATTGCGCTCAAACATGATGGGGCCGAGATTGGAAAATATGATAATTCCTGATGAGGAAAAATCAAAACTAACCAAAGACGGTCTTGAAATAAAAGTTAATGCGGAAGAAATATATGTTACAGCCAAAAAAGATCATGATATTGTTACTGTAAAAAATTCGGATGTTTATTATAAAGATAATCATCTGTTCCGTTTTGGCTCATTCACCGCGCACACAAACAAAAACCACGAATACTTTGAGGCAAATTACCCTGAATTTGGTACAATTCCGAGATTGGGTATGTTTATAGGCCCCGGGTTTGTGTTTGATGTTCCGAACGGCGGGAGCGCCAAGTTTATACCGTTTTTGAACTATAAAAATGAATTCGGCGTTGGTGCCGCGCTCAAATATAGAAGCGGAACTAATTATACAGAGATGTATTACGGTTCGGCGGAGGATATGTTTATTTTAAAAGGGCGTCAGTATCTGGACGACAATTTATACATGTTATATGGTATAAATTCCTATCTTGAGGACTGGTTTATGGGCAGCGGTATGTCTAAGTACCGTTTGGAAGCTGTTTACAGAGATTCAGTAACTATTCCGAATACTTTGTACGAAGGTCTGCATGCCAAGTACAGACAGAGAATTTCTGCAGGTTATGTTCAGGATTCCGATTATAACAGAAATAATGAGAATATAAGTTCCTCTGAAATGGGTACAACAAGATTTAAATATATGGCGGAGTTAAGCCAGACATTATTTAAATACCGCAGTAAGAAGGAACTTTTATCAGCGAATTTATCCTGGATTTTCCAGGGCAGTGCTGCTTTGTACGGAACCGGAGATACCCAGTTTGTAGGCCGTATGGGGCCGGCTTTGCATACGCAGTATAAGTACTGGATGCAGGATATAGGTTATTTCCTTTCAGCATTTGATGATCAGACACCGGTTCCGCGTTTTGATATGTACAGGTATGGTCGTTCAAATGTTTATTTAAGAGAATCCTTAAGGGTCAATAAATATCTTACTGTTTCCTGGATGGGTTCGGCAACTTTATCTGACGATTCTCCGAACGGACGTCTTATTCAGGAAAACGGTTTTTATTTTTCAATCGGGCCTGATGATTTGAAAGTTACTTTGGGTTATGATTTTATACGTGAAAGAACATTCTTTACATTCACAACAGCGCTTGATCTAAAAGGAACTCAGGTTAATTATAAAAAAATGGTTATAAAAAATCCTGACAGATTAGCCCGCGATGATTCAGAAAAGGTTGAGCCAATATCATTCGACAAACCGTCTGCACAAAAGGTTAAGAGAACCCATGCAGAGGTAATAGAGATAGAAGATCCTGATAGAGAACAGTTATAATGATTAAATCAGCAGAAGAGTTAAAACATGAAATAATAGAATACGGCAGGATGGCAGAAGCAAAAAATCTGACGCCCGGCGTTTCAGGCAACATGTCTGCAAGAATTGATGAGGAGAGAATTTTAATTACCTCATCAGGATCCGCAAACGGGTATTTGTCAGAGGATGATTTTTCCATAATTGACATGAATGGTAATGTTGTTTCCGGTAATAGTAAGCCGTCGAGCGAGAAACTGGTTCATTGTGAATTTTATAAGATACGCAGCGATGTAAATTATATTCTTCATTTTCACAGTCCTTATTTAAGCTCATTTGCATCAGCAGGTATTGCTTTGGATGAGCCGATTATGGCCGAGAATATTTTCTACTTCGGGCAAATTCCGCTGGCTGAATACGGAATGCCGTCATCAATGGATTTGGCCATAAAGACTTCAAAATATTTTAAGGATTATGATGCTGTTTTAATGGCAAACCATGGCTTTATTATCGGCGGGAAAACAATGCTTAATACGTTTTTAAATTTGACCCTTGCAGAATCTTACGCTCAGGTAGTGCTCAATACCAAAATACTTGGCGGAGCAAAGCTGCTGAATGAGGCGCAGGTAAAAGAGGTTTTGGATTTAAGAAAGAAATTATAACAATATAAGAAAAGAGGAATAAAAAAGTGTCATTAGAGTTGGAACATAAACAGGGATTAATAGCAGGCGACGGAACTTTACCGGTAAAGATGGCTCAGTATGCCAAGGAAAACGGATTTGAAGTTGTATGTATTTCTTTGTCTAAAGATAATTTATCACAGTTAAAAAAATATTGTACAAAAGTATATTCTTGTCATCCCGGAGAAATCAACAGGATCGAGCAGATATTAAAAGATGAAGAATTAAAGCAGATGACTTTTTTAGGTAAGGTAAATAAGAGTGTTCTTTTGCAGCTTCATAAATTCGATTCCCGAGCTATAGAAATATTAAAAACCGTCAAGCGTCTTAACGATGACGAAGTTATGCTTTTAATCGTGAAAGAATTTGAAAAGATCGGGATAAGAGTATTAGACCAGACTATATTTATAAAGAACCTTATGATTCCGGCGGGCGTTTTAGGCAAACACAAGCCTACCAAGGAGCAGATGGAAGATGTAAATTATGGTTTCTGGCTTGCAAAAGAAATGGGAAAAATTGACGTAGGGCAGTCTGTCGTAATTAAAGATAAAATGGCCATGGCAGTAGAGGCAATTGAAGGAACTGATGTTTGTATCAAGCGCGGGGCAAAATTGGCTAAACACGGAGCTGTAGTGGTTAAAGTTTCTAAACCAAAGCAGGATAAGCGTTTTGATATTCCGACAGTAGGCTTAAGAACGTTAAGAACAATGCGGCGGTATAAAGCAGGATTACTGGCAGTAGAAGCGAACGAAACAATTATAGTTGATCAGGAAAAAGTTATCAAATACGCTGATGAACATCAGATTGTGTTAATGGCGGTATAACGGATGAAAAAAATATTTATAATTACAGGCGAATACTCGGGTGATATTCATGCAAGCCATTTAGTTCATGCGCTGAAAAACGAATATAACGGGGATCTTGTTATAGAAGGGATTGGCGGAAATAACCTGGCTGAGGCCGGTGTTAAGCTGTTTTCTGACCATAAAAAAATGGGGGCGGTTGGATTATCTCCTGCTATAATTTTCAATCATATTATTTTAGGTAAAAAAGTTGTTGATTATTTGATTAATGACTATAAACCCGATCTTGTAATTCTTGTTGATTACGGGAAATTTAATCTTTCTGTATCCAAGTACCTTAAGCGCGCCGGAATAAATATTTTTTACTACATTCCTCCACAGGTTTGGGCAAGCCGGAAATGGCGGATTAATACAATTAAAAAGAATATTGATAAAGTTCTTTGTATTTTTCCGTTTGAAAAAGATCTGTATGAATCATACGGGATAAAAACACATTATTGCGGCCATCCGCTTGTGTCGCAGCTTCCTAAAGCGGCGGACAGGGCGGAGTTTTTTAAAAGACACGGGCTAGATCCTGCCAGAAAGTTGGTTTCTGTTTTCCCGGGATCAAGAAAGTTTGAACTTCGCTATCTTGCGGATGTTTTTATAAAGTCTGCTAAGGAACTTCAGAAAAAACATCCTGATCTGCAATTCTGTATATCTCAGGCGCCAAATTTGCCTGATGATCTTTATAACAGGTATGTAAAAAATACTGATTTTAAAATTATTAAAGGCGAAAATCAAGCGTTATTAAGCGTGTCTGATGCGCTGATTCTTGCCTCTGGTACTGTTGCCCTGGAGGCGGCTTTATATCAAACCCCTATGATAATTGCCTACCGCGGGCCTTATTTATTTTATCTTATATATCTTCTTGTAAGATGCATTAAAATGGTGTCACTGCCTAATATTATAAGCGGGCGGCTTATTGTGCCGGAAATTTTGGAAAATAAAGTCAACGTCAAGAATATTTCGTACAATATAGAAAAACTTTTATATGATAAATCCTAATGCGATGAACAGATAAAGAGACTAACCGTGTTAAAAGAACATTTAACAAATAAGTAAGCCTCGAAAAAAGCGGATTTTACATTTGCTCAAGAGCTTAAAAGCCGGTAAATATTTAACATAATTTAATAAACAAAATTCTTCCATGCAAAAAATAAAGCATTTATGTTTTTATATTTATGTAGGGAAATTTTTATGGTAAATCAGGTTCCGATAGGTAGTTACAACAAGAATATTTTTAGTGATTTTTCGCTTCGTCAGGGCGGGCAGAATCTTCCGCTGTCTGCCGGTGGATACCCGGTTCAGCCGCAGGAACCCGAAAAAAAACATAAACACAGAACACTTGCATTTGCTGTCGGAAGTTCAGCGCTTATTGCGGGTGTTGCGGTTTTGTTTTTGATGAGAGGGCTGCCTAAAAATACCGGTAATTTCCTTGAAAAAATAAAATCATATCTCGAAAAAAAACATGAAAAAAATTCGCTTAAAGGATCTGACAGATGGAATGAATTTTATGTTTATTCGATCAGAAAAATAAATTCGTTTATTGATAAATCGCAAAGTATTAATAATTTTGCTGCGCTAAAAGATATTTTGTTTAAGAATTTAATGATAAGAAACCGTTTTACAACTAAAATTCACAAC
This sequence comes from Candidatus Gastranaerophilales bacterium, assembly GCA_944325045.1. Classification (GTDB taxonomy): domain Bacteria; phylum Cyanobacteriota; class Vampirovibrionia; order Gastranaerophilales; family Gastranaerophilaceae; genus UBA1221. Next base: position 2,565 of record CALUYR010000064.1, on the reverse strand, counting down.
AGCATAAGCGGTTTTTTTGAAAGGATTTCCCGCAAAACCGTGATAAATTCTTATAAAAATACAGGCAAAAAATTCGATCAGATGTTTGCGGCTTTTGATAACCTAGATAATGCTATTTTAAAAAGCAACCCTAACGAAACATTTACCTATAAGGGGCAGACATACACTAAACGGCAGCTCGTTGCAATGGCACGAGCCAAAAGAGCTGGGGTTAAAAATAGTGTTTACAGTTTCATGTCAAATTCAAAATTATCAGAACGTTACAAATATATTAAACAAGTTACCGCTAACCTTTATAACAAATTCTGGGACGAGAGCTTTAAGGATTTTTGGTCAAAGAAAAATAAATTCCGCCGTAAAGAAATGTGGCAGACATTTATTCCGGAAACAAAAATCTTAAATGGCAAGCGTACGCTTGCGGATGACGTTTCGGCTGTAAGAAACAAGATTTCATATACCGATAAGGACAAGATAAATATAATAAGCAGTCATCTTAATTTGCTGGAAGGTCTTGTTGCTCCTTCTGATAAGACCGGGTTTGATATAATAAAGAAACTCAAATGGTTCCTCAAAAATCCTGAAGGGGTAAACAGTACTAATGAGGTGTTTATAAGAGAATTGCAAAAGTTAAAAGAAAGACCGTTCGAAAAAGGTCTTAATGAGGCTGTTGTCAATAATCAAATGAAATTGAGAGATACATACATAAAAGCAATTAATGACCTGCTCAATAGAAATAAGAGCGGAGAACTTCAGGAAATGCTTGAGATTTATGAAAAAATTGCCCCGTATGAAGTATCTCTTATCAAGCCTAAAGTTACAAAAGCAGTAGCTTCATTTGACAAATCGCTGAATCTTGAAACAGTAGAATTTTTCGATAAAGTGCGGGATTTGGAATTAGGATCAGCTCCTACAGATGTTTTGTCAATTTTGGCATCAGGGGGAATGATTGCATACGGGCTTACCAAGGCGAAAGATTCTGATGAGCGCTGGTCAGTAACATTAAAAGCCGGGATTCCGATTGTCGGCGCTATCGGAACATCACTATTCTGTACCGCAAGATTGGTTTCAGGCGGAAAATCCTTATTGCTTGGTACAATATCCGGACTTGTTATCGGTAAAGTCGGACAGCTTGCTGATAATTTACGCAAAAAATATTCAAAAAATACTCCAAAAAGTCAGGTTGCCTGATGTTATTTGTATGCTAGAATTAAAGCATAATTTACAAATTATTTAGAGATGAAACAAATTTTTTTAATATAAGGATTTATAAAGTATGCCTCAATTTACGGATGTAGATAAGATAAGAGAAAGTTTGGAGGATCGTGAATTTGATATCCTAAGCGATATTGCGACCAAGGCCAGAAATACCAAAGGACGAAAAATTAAAGAGGAAGAAAGTTCAACAAGAACGTGTTTCCAGCGTGATCGTGACAGAATTATACATTCAAAAGCGTTTAGGAGATTAAAACATAAAACGCAGGTATTTCTGTCTCCGTTTGACGACCATTTCAGAACGCGGTTAACACATACTTTAGAAGTTTCACAGATTGCCAGAAGCCTTGCCCGTGCGCTTAACCTTAATGAAGATTTGACAGAAGCTATTGCGCTAGGACACGATCTTGGGCATACTCCTTTTGGACATTGCGGAGAAGGAGTTCTGAACGAACTTGTTAAGGGCGGATTCCACCATAATATTCAAAGCGTTCGCGTTGTTGAAGTTTTGGAGAAACTAAACCTCTGCTACGAAACCATTGACGGTATTCTTACGCATACATGGGGGTATACACCGCATACGCCGGAAGCTCAGGTTGTGCAGCTTGCAGATAAGATTGCATACATTAATCACGATATAGAAGATTCCATCCGCGCCGGCATAATTTCTGAAAGCGATTTGCCTAAAGACTGTATAGATTATTTTTCGTCTGTACAAAGCAAGCGCTTAAATAAAATGATAATGGAAGTTATAAAAAATTCTATAGGTAAAAGCCAAATTTCCATGAGTGAAGAGGGCTGGCATTACACAACAAAGCTTAGAGAATGGATGTTTGACAATGTATATATTGATTCACCGGCAAAATTGGAGGAGAAAAAGGCCCGCCGGGTTATAAAAGAATTATTTTACCATTACTGTGAAATGCTGAAACCAATATGCGACGAAAGTAAAATTGAAAGAGTTGTAACGGATTATATATCTGGCATGACGGACAGATATGCAGTTGAGAAATATAAAGAAAACTTTATTCCGATCGGGCTTCAGTGCGGCGCTAAGGAAGATTACCTTTTCAAGCTTGCTAACGTTATTGATTAAATATTTAACACTAGTGGTAGATACTATCAAAAATATGTTTCAAAATAATATACATGAAGCAGAATGTAAGTGATAGAGATTATCATGCTTTTTGGGTTATATAAGGGAGAAATATAATAAAGTATCGGAAAAGATAATAAAAAGATTTACGACTTGAAATTTTAAGAAAATAGTATATAATGAAAGAAAAAGGAGGATAAAAGCATGGAAAAACCAATAATAGCAATGCATACGGGGGGGGGGGGGAACGAACCTCA
>CALUYR010000063.1 GCA_944325045.1 Candidatus Gastranaerophilales bacterium | reverse complement strand
GTGATGATCGCTTTCATCAGAATAAAATACTCCTTGAGGAAGAATTGAAACAAGATCCGCTAAAAGTTTTGCGGCATTTTCTCTTTGAGGGTCAGCAATATCAATTCCTGAATGTCCGCCCTTAAAAGATGTAATCTCAATAGATGCAAGAGTATAGCTTGCGCCGGATGTCATAAACTGTCCCAGGCTGTCACTGTCTAAAACAAGAACATATTTAGACTTTAATTTTGATTTATCCAAATTTTTGATCCCAGACATACCGGATTCTTCATCTCTTGTAAAAACAACCTCAAGCCCTCCATGCTTTAAACCGGATTTTGCCAGATAAAAAGCGAAATAAAGTGCATTGGCAACTCCAGCTTTATCATCAGCACCAAGAGTACGGCCTTCGGCATGGATAAGCCCTTCGTCGTCAAGATAAGTCTTAACCGGCGAATCATCACCTATTACATCTAAATGAGAAGAAAGCAGTATAGGCTGTTTCCCTTCATCAGTAGGCGGAACTGAAATATACACATTACCGTAACTATCAAGTTCACACGCAATACCATTTTTGTCGCAAAGCGATTTTATAAAATTTGCAACCTTTTCCTCTCCCAACGACGGAGAAGGTATCTCTGCCAAATTACAAAATAAATCTACAAGCCCGTTTTCTTTTCTTACTTCCGTTAAATTCATACTTTTCTCCAACAAATTATTATTCTATTAATAATATTCTAACATAAATTTTCTAATAAACAATTAATGTCACAATTCGATATAATTAACCAGTTGATCTTTTGTATCAAAATTTAAAAATTTACTATACAAAAAGCAATAATTATGGTATGCTGTAATCAGATGTAGTAGTAAATATTTTTGGAAATATATGCAATGAAAAGTGTTTGAGTAAGAGAAATTTAAACAGAAGCCCGATAGGCTAAATGTATCGGGCATTGCGTGTATTATAAAAAAATAGAAAAGGATAAGGTAAATACTCGATGGGAATTTCACTAATTCTTGCGATTATTGCGGTAATAGCCTTAGTCGCCGTGCTGTATGTCCAGCACAACAAGATGAAAACTATTCTCCAGAGCACTGAAAAAGACCGTATTGCTTTAGAAGAGAAAGAGAAAATTTTGTTCAAAGAAGCTAAAATTAAAGCAATAGAAGAGCTTCAAGATGACCGGGAAAAATTAAACGAAGAAGAAAGAGAACGACGCCAGGAATTATCAAGACAAGAAGCCAAACTGGCAAAACGGGAAGATATGCTGGAAGATAAAATCCAGGAATACACAGAAAAAGATCTTCAGGTTCAAAGAAAAATTGATGAGCTGTTAGAAAAAGAAGATTACCTGGCAGAAATTGTTCAAAAACAAACAACAGAACTTGAACGTATTGCCGGAATGAGCGCGGAAGAAGCTAAAACAATGCTTCTTGACCAGCTTAAACACGACCTGGCTCAGGAACAGATGACCTTAATAAGAGAAAATGAAGCAAAAATTAAAGAAACATCTCTTGAAAAAGCAAAAGAAATTTTATCAACAACAATGCAGCGCTGTATGATAGAACAAGTTGTTGAAACAACAGTTTCAGTCGTCGCACTTCCTAATGACGAAATGAAAGGCCGAATAATAGGCCGTGAGGGCAGAAATATCCGCGCCCTTGAAACTTTAACCGGAGTTGACCTGATAATAGACGATACGCCGGAAGCGGTTGTACTGTCAAGCTTTGACCCGGTACGACGTGAGATTGCAAAACTTGCATTGGAAAAACTGATTGTTGACGGAAGAATACACCCGGTACGAATTGAAGAAATGGTTGAAAAAGCAACGGAAGAAATTGAGAAGAAAATTTGGACCGAAGGTGAAAATGCAGCCCTCGATATGGGTGTAATGGGCCTGAATAAAGAATTAATCAAAACATTAGGCCGGTTATATTACAGAACAAGTTACGGACAAAATGTGCTAAAACACTCTCTTGAAGTCGGACACATAGCCGGTATGCTTGCAGCAGAACTCGGGGCGAATGTTGCGGTTGCAAAGCGAGCAGGACTTCTGCATGATATAGGGAAAGCCGTTGACCAAACACAGGAAGGCACACATATTCAATTAGGTGTAGAACTCGCAAACAGATTCGGCGAAAGGCCTGAAGTTATTCATGCAATTGAAGCCCACCACGATGACGTTGTCGCAAACACAATAGAAGCAGTTCTGGTCAAAGTTGCTGATGCAATATCAGCCGGCAGACCCGGTGCAAGACGTGATACCCTTGAAATCTATATCAAACGCTTACAGAAAATTGAAGAAATCGTTAACAGCTATGAGGGTATAAAACAATCTTTTGCAGTTCAGGCAGGACGTGAAGTAAGAATTATAGTTCAGGCTGAAATGTTTGATGATCTTGCATCTCAAAGACTTGCAAGAGATGTTGCAAAACGAATAGAAGATGAATTGGATTATCCTGGTCAAATCAGAGTAACCGTTGTTCGGGAATTCAGAACAACTGAAATTGCTAAATAAAAAGGAGCGTGAGAAATTCTCACGTTCCTTCCTTCAATAAATAAAACAGGAAAAAATATGTCAGGTGATGATAAAACAACAATAAAGGTACTATTTTTTGGAGATATGGTCGGCAAACCCGGACGTTATGCGGTGCGGGATTTTTTGCAAGATCCTCAAAGTTTTTCGGATTATGAAAAAGATTACTTTAAAGACCATTTTATCATTGCTAATGTTGAAAACGCCTCACATGGTTTCGGGCTTACGGAAAAGAATTATCACGAACTTTCCGATTACGGAATACACTGCATGACATCTGGAAATCACATTTGGGATAAGAAAGATATCATCAGCTATATTGATCAGGCTGACAAACTTCTGCGGCCGATTAACTACCCCGAAGCCGTAGCAGGCAAAGGTTCGGGAATTTTTGGGTTTAATGGTGTGAAAATTGCAGTAATAAATGTTCTTGGCCGGGTTTTTATGAATCTTGTAGATTCCCAGTGGGAAACTGTAAAAGGCGAAATTAAACGGCTAAAAGAAATAACACCGATAATAATAATAGATTTTCATGCAGAAGCAACAGCAGAAAAAATATGTTTTGCGAAATACTGTGCAGAACTGGGTTGTTCTGCGTTTTTTGGAACACATACACATGTACAAACTGCTGATGAAACGATTATAAACAACACAACGGGATACATAACTGACGCCGGATTTTGCGGAGGGAGCGACGGTGTCATCGGAATGGATTACAAGACATCCCTTAACAGATTTTTAACAAGTATCCCGGAACGTTACGAGATAGCAGACAGCAAGAGTTTCCAGATAAACGCCGTTGAAGTGGAGATAAATACATTGACAGGTTATGCTGTTGCTATAAAAAGGATTTATTGTAGTAGAAAAGAAATAGAAGAGGAAAACAGTCAATGAAATCAGATTTTCACATCCATACTTACTATTCAGATGGTGTATTCTCTCCTGAGAAAATCGTTGACACGGCAGTTGATGTCGGGTTGGAGGTTATTGCCTTAACTGATCATGATAACGTTTTATCCTATGATGTTGCTCAAAAATACCTTAAAACATCCGGGAAAAAGTTGAAAATTCTTCAAGGCGTGGAAATAAATACATTATATAAGAATTATGAAGTTCATATATTAGGTTATTTAATGGATACAGAAAACAGCGATTTTAAAAATCTGTTAAAGATACAACAAAACGCCAGGATTGAACAAGTTAATCAAATAATAGATCTTCTTGCTAAAAAAGAAGGGATAAAAATTAAATTTGAAGATATAAAAAAACAAGTAGCAGAAGGCGGCAGCATAGGCCGCCCGCATATAGCAAAAGCAATAACAAATGCAGGCGGAACGTCGAGTGTTATAGAAGCTTATGCAAAATATATCCATGACGATTCACCGGTGTACGTCGCGAGGAAAACAGTTTCGCCTCAAGACGCGGTTGAAATAATATATGACGCAGGAGGAATCCCGGTAATTGCTCATCCGCATGACATAGATATTGCAGAATCATTAATTAAAGAATTAATGACACACGGACTTCGCGGAATTGAAGCTTATCACAGGAAACATTCTCCGGCTTGCGTTGAATATTTTTCATCAATGGCTGAAAATCTGGGACTGATCGTAACAGGCGGGTCGGATTTTCACGCTCCGAACATCATGAACGGACAGATTATATTAGGCAAAAACTTTGTTCCGGAGTGGATTTATGATAAATTAATGCAAGAAAAAAAATGTATTGATATGGCTTAACAAAGAAGGTTTATTATGAAAATTAGTGACTGGCGTGTTGAATATACAATTACATTATTAATAATCTTTGCAGGAATACTATTTTTTATTCCGACTTCACTGAAGTCAACAGTACAGGCAAATATTATTTCAAAATGGAAAGACTGCTATAAAAAACTTACTTATATGCAGGACGTAATTTTAAAACAAGAGAAAGAAAAAATTCTCACGAGTTTTAAAAGAGCAAAAACGCCTGATCAACGGGAAGATCTTATCATAGAACTTATAAAACCATATTTTCGCCTTGCACACTACAAAATTCCAAGAGGTTACAAAGTTAAGTTTATGGATAAAACCGCGGTTCCGAAAACGTCGGTATATTACATAGATGACTACTATTTTTCTGACAACAAAATGATTGTCGGGATAAAAGATATTCCAAATCCTGATGAAAAAAACACTTTATTTATAATGACATTTGATATCAACGGTTTTTTACCGCCAAACACTTGGGGAAAAGACGTGTTCGGTGCAAAAATTTATTCTGATAAAGTGGAAGCGTTAGGCAAAGACTTGAGCCTGCAAGAACTTAAAAATGATTGTTCTCCAAGCGGGAAAGGGATTGGCTGTTCATATTATTATCAGATCGGGGGAAATTTTAGTGACTAAGATAAAAAAAGTTTGTGTATTTGCATCATCCTGCGATTACCTTGAAGAAAGCTACTATAAAGCAGCCTCTGAATTAGGAATGCTGTTAGCTCATAACGGGTATGAGATGGTATACGGCGGGAGCAAGCTTGGGCTTATGTGGGCTTGTGCCGGAGCACTCAAGCAGGGAGGCGGAAAGTTATATGGGGTAATGCCTGAAAAACTTAACGATTGCGGAGTTTCAGCCAACATCTGCAATGAATTTTTTCTCACAAAGGGAATGCGGGAAAGAAAAGCAAAAATGGATGCGCTTTCAGATGCTGTTATAGCTCTGCCCGGCGGATTCGGAACACTGGAAGAAATTGCGGAAATTATCGTTCAAAAGCAGCTCTGCTATAACAATAAAGCGATTGTCTTTCTAAATACAAACGGATTTTATTACAAACTTATTGACTTTATGAATGAAATAATTCGGCAAAAATTTGCAAACAAAGATGCCAGCAAAATTTATTATATAGCAGACACCCCGGAGGATGTAATTAACTATATGAATAGTTACAATCCGGAAATAAGGATTTTTGAAAAAGAAAGCTACTACAAGAGGTAATTATCGGCATTGGCTATCGTGTCGCGGCACATAACCGTTTTTGAACGAATCAGTATTTTCATGTTTCCAGTTAACATTTCTTTTGATAACTCTTGCCGGAGAACCCGCCAAAATTACATTAGGCTCGTCAGACTTTTTGGTTACTGTGGAACCGGCACCGACAATAGAATTGCTTGCAATTGAAATATCTTTAAGGATTATAGCCCCCACCCCAATCCAGACATGATCCCCAATATCAATACCAGACTCTGGTTTATTTAAAATTTTCCCGTCTGATACGTTATAGATTGTATGACCGTCACTTGTTCTGAATATAATATTGGATGAAAACATACAGTCATTACCTATCTTTACAAAAGTTCCAGCCTCATCATGACATTCGATATTTAAACCATAGCAAGAAAAATTCTCGCCTATTGTAATTTTATTAGATTCTCTGGCAGAAATACATAAGCTTTTTATAATTAAACCGGTTTTGCCAATTTCAACATGACAATTATTACCAAGCGAAATACATGAGGATTCAAATCTGAAAGGTTCATGTAAAATCAAAACTGAATTATGACCTTCAAAAATTACCGAAAGCCCGGATATAGTTACGTTTTCTTTTACGGAACCGTCCTGACATACTACAATAATTTTATTCCCGAATTTTAGAATATCTGTACTTAAATATGGCTTATCTTTATATGATACACCCAAAAGACGATTTCTCAAGGATTTTCGCTTATTGGAGTCTAAAATAAACGCGCATATTAAATTCACAAAAAATTTTTTATTAATCATTACATAAAACTAATAAGTCTTTCTCATTAAATCAGAAAGTTTGATTTCACTTGGTCTGCTAACAACATTTTGTTCTTTTACCTTTTTAGGTTCCGGTTTCTTAAACTGAGATAACCCGACCTTTATACCATCATCTCCGTTTAATGTAAATATATCTTTTAAAAATGCGACAATACTGTTCATAATGTATCTCCTCACAAATGTTATTCATATTATCATAATACATTAAATCTAACTATTATGCAAATTTCATTATACTTTATGTTATATTGTTAATGTACTGACAGAAAGGGTTTGAATTTGAATAACACTTATTATAAAACTTTAGATGAAAATTTCAACGAAGCTTTAAATTTGATAGAAAAACCTCTATCTCATAGTGAATTAATAGAACTTTTGGAGGCTGGCAACATACCGCAAAAGCAGCTTGCTGCCCTAAGGCTTGATACAGTACACTCGATTGAGGAGGCAGCTATTCTTCTTGATAATTTAACAGGTCAGGATGGTAAAATAAGAGAAGCTGTTTCACTGAAAATTCTGGATTTGGTGAGTAATCACGAGCTCATTCAATACTTTATCCACGATAATACACAACAGAGGGCAGCACAATTCCTGGCGGCTATAACAGATATTAACGGAAATATTTGCAGAAATGTTATATCTGCTCTCGAATATTTGAAAAATAATAAAGATTTTAATAGTACTTTTTCATCCCTGCTCACAGCCAAAATTCTTCAACTGCTTGACAATATTGATAATTTTGATTACAAAGACAAAAAATATAAGACTAATAAAGTTATATTTCAATTATACTGGTGCCTTGAGGCTTTGAATATCTTTTATGAAAATGTAGATTTTCAAACGCTTAAATCAATTCTGCTAAAAACAAAGAACATTGAAGAATACACCATTAGAGAAAAAACAGCTAAAATACTCTCCGCCGGTTTTAATGATCAGGATCTTCTAAAAGCTAAAGAAGAGTTAAAAAAAGATCCCAATTACTATGTCAGAAGATTCTAGTTATATCTGCTTTTAGCAATTTAACATAAAGTTTTGTTAAGAAATTTATAAAAAATATATATTATGTAAGCAATTTTTAAACAAGCTAAGACTTTATATAAATGTAAGTGATACACAATAGGGAAAAATGAAAGAGGTAAATTATGGCAAGAGTTTTAATATCAATGCCTGAAAGATTTTTAGACGAAATCGACAACGTAGCTAACTCAGAAAACCGTTCCCGTTCGGAACTTATCAGAGAAGCCTTGAGAACTTACATGTACAGAAATAAAGTAAGAAATTCTCAAAAAGCATTAAAAAATGCTGAAATTTTAGAATCACTACTTGGCTAATTCAAGAATTTCGTTTATAATATTAGCAGAAAGGATCAGGGGAAAAATGTTAAACAACAATCTGGAAAATGAAAACGGTTACGTTATGTCATCTATCGACGAGTATTTCGAAATTCTTGACAAGGAAGCTCAAAAACGCTCTAAAATGGTCGCTAAATCTTTAACAAAGTATTTAAAAAACATTCAAACAAATAATAAATTTGATGACCTTAAAACAAATGTTATGCATTAATTTTATTATAAAAAAGTTTTAATTGGGAAATAATAGAAGATTAAAAAGTCTGTTAATAAAAAAACAGACTTTCTTAATTATATAAATAAATTTCACGAACTTAAGAGACGGTGAGCAAATCCTTAACAACTTCGCCTGCAATAATCAACCCTACTACAGGCGGAACAAATGAATTGCTGCCGGGAATACGCTTTTTGGCAGAACTTTCACCACTTCCGGCCGGCAAAGAGATTTTAGCTTCTTCACCATCTCCATCAAAGAGTCTTGCAGGTGTTTCTTTTGAGTAAACAACTTTGAGCTTTTTGACGTTTCTTTTTTTAAGCTCCTGCCTCATAACTCTTGCAAGAGGACATACAGAAGTTTTATAAATATCACTGACTTCAAAAGCTGCCGGATTAAGCTTGTTACCAGCGCCCATAGAAGAAATCACAGGCGTATTACTCTCCCCTGCTTTAACAATCAACTCTATCTTGCCGGAAACACTGTCAATTGCATCAATAACATAATCATACACACTAAAATCAAATTGTGAAGAAGTTTCAGGCGAATAAAACACTTTATAAGCATTTACAACAATATCAGGATTTATATCCAGTATACGATCTTTTGCCGCGTCAACTTTGTCTCTGCCAACAGTTGAGCTTAAAGCATAAATCTGACGGTTAATATTTGTAATTGAAATCTTGTCATTATCAATTATATCAATTGTTCCGATACCGCTTCGAACCAATGCCTCGGCCGCATAACCGCCTACTCCGCCAATCCCGAATACGGCAACACGGGATTGTTTTAACTTTTCCATCCCTTCTTTCCCAAACAGCATTTCAGTTCTTGACAACCAATTCATAGTTAAGTTCCCCGCTATATCAGATAAACCAATTCTAGCACAAGTATAATAAATTACCAAAATAATAACGAATAATACACAAAAATCTTCTAAATATTAACATGCATCGTCGCTCACTTCTGAAAACAGCATTACTACAAGCTTTCTAAGTAAATATAAAGTTTTATTACAAAAAATATAAACTTTATATACTATTTAGGCAATTTTTATAGATAAAAATACTTTATATAAATGTAAGGGATATAAAAAACAAAGGGAATTACAGAAAGGATAAGGGGTAAAAATTATGGAAAACACAGCTAACGAAAAAAATTATGTAATGTCAACAATCGGAGAATTTTTCGGGGACTACACAGTAACTACAGTTGATGAATACTTTGAAATTCTTGACAGAGAAGCTCAAAAACGTTCTAAGATGGTTGCAAAATCTTTAACAAAATACCTCCAAAAGGTTCAAGCTAACACAAAATACGATGAACTTAAATTAAACGCTATTCACTAATTTTAGATCATAATAAATTTCATTAGCTTGTTTCCAGAGATTATATATCTTGTAGGGGGGAAATTAAAAAAAAGGACGAATAATTAAATTCGTCCTTTTTTTTTAATTATATGTTATCAAAAAATTACTATTCAATAATTTTATCAACAACACCGGCACCAACTGTGTGGCCACCTTCACGGATTGCAAATCTCATACCTTCTTCGATAGCTACCGGAGCGATAAGTTCAACTTCCATTACAACGTTATCGCCAGGCATAA
>CALUYR010000062.1 GCA_944325045.1 Candidatus Gastranaerophilales bacterium | reverse complement strand
AAAAGTCAAGTATAGTACGGTATACGGGGGGGGGGGGTAGCAAACCTCAAGGGAGACAAAGCTTTGCGCCTAATGAGTCAATGTTGGAGCCCCAAGCTACTTTAACCCCATGTCATCCTGAACTTACTTTTTCTTTAGCACAAAGAAAAAGTAAGCAAAAAGAAAACAAGACCCGAGAGGTGGCGGGAAACGTTCAGTTTTCCGCCAGCCTGAATAAACCAAGACATGTTTCAGGATCTAATCCCCGAGACTTAGAAACCATGACCGAAAGTCAATGTCTGATTAGTAAATCAGACCTACTTACTGAAAACATCAAGAATATACCCTTTGCGTTTCACACAGCGAAGCGTCGTGTAAGCGGGGACTACGTCCCCCGTAAGGCCGCGTTTACTCTTGCTGAAGTTTTAATAACCCTTGGCATAATCGGTGTGGTCGCGGCGATGACTCTGCCAACTCTGATTGCAAAGTACCAAAAACAAGAGGTTGTAACAAAGCTGAAAAGAGTTTATTCAGTGATGAACCAGGCAATACAGATGTCAGAAGCAATTAACGGCGAGGCTAAATACTGGGAAGGCTCAAGTGTTAATCCTTTTGTTCAGCAAACAACACAATATTCAGAATTAAAAGCTTGGTACGACAAATACCTCGGGCCATACTTAAAAACTACAAAGATTATGCAGGCTAACATGGCTGGTGATGTAGAAACTGATCCTGCTACAGAAGCTTACAAAACTCAAGGAATGTTAGTATATTTCGCTGACGGAACTATTTTGCATGTTGGCAATAACGCCAGAGATTACGGCGTATATCTAAATGAAAAAGCGATTAAGAATCCTATATCCGGAAAAAATCAATTTAGCTTTAGGTTCAGCACGACAGAATCAGTCGCTGCAACCGGAGCACAAGACAAATTTCAACACGGGAAAAAGTTTGAACCTTATGCCTGGAATTGGAACGGAACCCGTGAAGATTTATTGAGACAGGGAGATGACTACGGTTGTACTGAAAACGGTGGAGCATACTGCGCAAAATTAATTCAGTTTGACGGCTGGCAGATCAAAGACGATTATCCGGTAAGATTCTGATGGAGATAACAGATGTTGTGTATGTTCTTCACTTAACTTCATATCATTCTTGAAAAATTCTATGTTCATGAGATAATTGTGGTAAGGCTAAATAATAAATAGCAGAAGTTACACAATATATAAAAAAGGAAAAACAAAATGGCTAGAAAAACTCCATTAGAAAAAATCAGAAACATTGGTATTGCCGCTCACATTGACGCCGGTAAAACCACTACTACTGAACGTATTTTGTTTTACACAGGTAAAACCCATAAAATCGGTGAAGTTCACGACGGCGCTGCTGTAACAGACTTCATGGAACAAGAAAGAGAAAGAGGTATCACAATTCAGTCAGCAGCAGTAACAGCTAACTGGAAAGGCCATCAGATTAACGTAATTGATACCCCTGGACACGTTGACTTTACTATTGAAGTTGAACGTTCTCTACGTGTATTAGACGGTGTTGTTGCTGTATTCTGTGCGGTAGGCGGTGTTCAATCACAGTCTGAAACAGTTTGGAGACAAGCTAACAGATATGAAGTTCCTCGTATGGTATTCGTTAACAAAATGGATCGTACCGGGGCTAACTTCTACCGCGTAGTTGATCAGATCAGAAACAGATTGGGGGCTAATGCTCACCCTATCAGACTTCCTATCGGAGCTGAAGATAAATTCACAGGCTTGATTGATCTTTTCACTATGAAAGCTGAAATCTATACAAATGACCTCGGTACTGATATTAGAGAAGAAGAAATTCCTGCTGATATGCTGGATGAAGCTAAAAAATACAGAGAAGCACTTGTTGAAGCTATCGCTGAAACAGATGACGATTTGATGATGAAATATCTCGAAGGTGAAGAAATTACTGTCGATGAGTTGAAAAAAGGCTTGAGAAAAGCTGTTTGCGATAACAAAATCGTTCCGGTAACCTGCGGTACTGCTTTCAAAAACAAAGGTGTTCAATTGCTTTTGGACTCAATTGTTGAACTTATGCCTTCACCGGTTGATGTAAAAGCTATTGAAGGTGAACTTGAGGATGGAACAAAAGTTGAAAGACATTCATCTGATGAAGAACCGTTCTCTGCACTTGCATTTAAAGTTATGACTGACCCTTATGTTGGTCGTTTAACCTTCTTGAGAATATATTCAGGAAAATTAACTTCAGGTTCTTATGTTCTTAATGCTACAAACGGCAAAAAAGAACGTATTTCAAGATTGGTTCAAATGTACGCTGATCAGAGAATTGAAGAAAATGAAGTATATGCAGGTGATATCTGTGCAGCAGTTGGTTTGAAAGACACTACAACTGGTGACACATTATGCGACGAAAAAGCTCCTATTATTTTGGAAAGAATGTCTTTCCCTGAACCGGTTATTTCCGTTGCGATTGAGCCTAAAACAAAAGCTGACCAGGATAAAATGGGTATTGCACTTCAAAAACTTGCAGAAGAAGATCCTTCATTCCGCGTTAAATCTGATTCTGAAACCGGCCAGACAATTATTTCCGGTATGGGCGAACTCCACCTTGATATTATTGTTGACCGTTTGTTAAGAGAATTTAAGGTTGACGCTAACGTTGGTAAACCTCAGGTTGCTTACCGTGAAACTATCCGCGGAAACGCTGATCAAGATTCTAAATTCATTCGTCAGTCAGGCGGTAAAGGTCAATACGGCCACGTTAAAATCAAAATTTCTCCGGCTGATGAAAATGCAGGTTTTGTATTTGAAAACAAAATTGTCGGTGGTGCTATTCCAAAAGAATACATTGAACCTGCAAGAAAAGGTATGGAAGAAGCGCTTGAAGGCGGTATCTTAGCCGGCTTCCCTATGATCGACGTAAAAGTAGAACTTTATGACGGTTCTTACCACGAAGTTGACTCTTCAGAAATGGCATTCAAAATCGCCGGATCTATGGCTATTAAAGAAGGCTGCCGTAAAGCAAAACCTTGTATTCTTGAGCCTATGATGAAGGTTGAAATTGAAGTTCCGGAAGAAAATACCGGTGATATTATCGGTGATATTTCTTCAAGAAGAGGACGTGTTGAAGGTATGGAAATTATCGAAGGCACAGGAATTCAGAAAATCAACGCTATTGTTCCTCTGGCTGAAATGTTTGGTTATGCAACCGACATAAGATCAAAAACCCAGGGAAGAGGTACTTTCTCTATGGAATTCAAATGCTATGAGCAAGTGCCGGCTAATATTGAAAAAGAAATTATTGAAAAATCAGGTGTTACATCTAAAGAATAATTTCTCGGAAAATATATTTAAAAAAAGGCTTCTGAAATTTATCAGGAGCCTTTTTTACTGTATATGTTTTTCTAAGCTATAATTTCCAAGGGTAATCATCTTTAAATTCCCAGCCGTCAATTTCAAGAAGCCGTGAACAAACACTTGTTTGTGTACCCTTACAGCGGTTAAGTGCTTGGTTTCGGTCATCACGGCCCTGAGAAACTATTAGTAGTGTTCCGAAAGACTGATTTTGGTTCCCGAAAAATATCTTTCTAGCTTCAGGAGTTATACATATAAGAAATCTGAATTGATCTCTGCCTTCCCTATTGGGGTTATTTAGGCCATTTACATCATATTTGAAATCTATACATGACCCGTTCCATACTTGCGCCGTTCCTCCGTCACTAAAATAAATAGTTGTCCAATAGTTAAAGTCGGGATCTTTTTCAATTACTTTAGTATATTTAATATATGGAAGAATATATGTATTTAAGAATGCCATAGTAGCTTTTGGCCCTGCATCTGGATCATACTGCGCATTTCCATTTTCATCTAAAATAGGATTTCCGTCCTCATCTTTAATGACACTATTGGGGGCTGTTGTCCAATATTTTGTATCCCCGTAGTCGTTTTGCGCCATAAGAATAGCTTGCTGCATTGAGCTGTAGAATTTCTTAATTCTTGAAGCATATTCAATTTTTCTATGATTTGCCATCAAAGTCGGAAGTGTTAGCGCTGCGACAACTCCGATAATGCCTAGCGTGATTAAAACTTCCGCCAATGTAAACGCCGCCTTTCGAGGCGAGTAGTAGTGTGGTGAAAAAACTTCCGCCAATGTAAACGCAGCAGTCTTTCGGGCGGCATAGCCCCTATTTACATAACATTTCACTGTGTGAAACGCATTCGAAATATTCCTTGTACATTTTTTGAAAAATCTATTCATAAAAATCCTCCTTTATTTCTAAAAAATTTACAGCACAAATTGGCGAAACAGTTCTGTTTCGCCAATTTAAGCTCTGTCTAATACACAACTTTCGGATTAATCGGCTTGCCACGCACGGATTCGAAAACAAAAAACTTAGATTAACCAGCTTAATCCGTCCGGATTTGAAAAACAAAGATTTATTAAAAATTCCGCTATAACCGGCAAATAACTTAATCACCGCACGCAAAACCAGCGCCGGAAGCAGGTTTAAGGCCTTAGTCTGCCCCCCCCCTATCAGGGAAACCCGCACTATGATTGAGTTTTGGGTGTATATTGATAATGCCTTCATATATATATGATAACATATCGAATAAATTTTTTCAATCCTTTGTATAGATTTGAATTTTTTGTGCTATTATAAATCTGTTAAATATTTTAGTTAAGGAGATAGAGGATGGCAGACGCAAAAATTTTGGCGACTATAGAGAGAAGTGATACTGAACAGTTACAGATTTCTGTTAGTGAGTATAAAGGCAGAAGTTATCTGAATATGAGAATATTTTATACAACAGATGACGGCGCAACATGGCTTCCGACAAAAAAAGGTGTAACTTTTTCACCTGATCAGCTGGATTTGTTATCTGAGGCGATAGAGGAAGCTAAAAAAGAATTTATGGCTGAATAGTATGGAGCGGTTAAAAGAAATGGAGCAAAATAAGTTATTTGATACAGATCTTTTAGCCGCTCAAACCGGCCATAAATATGCCCTGGCGCTTGTAAACATAAAAGGCCTCGGCGTAAAAACATTCAGTTATTTAATCCCTGATGAGCTAAAGGATAAAATTAAAATCGGGCAGGCGATTTTGGTCCCTTTTGGCCGCCAGGGATTAATTAATGCTTTTTGTGTCGGTTTTTCGAATTATCTGCCGGAGGAAATCCGCGCAAAAAAAATTAATAAAATTCTCGATGAAAAACCACTTTTTTCAATAGAATATTTAAAGCTTCTTGAGTGGGTCGCAAATTATTACTGCTGCGATCTGGTCACTGTTTTGAACGCGGCAATACCTATGAAACTTATAGAAAAGGCGGCGAAAACCGAGCAGGCAATAGAGTTTGTCTCATTTGACGAAGCAACTAAGCGCCAGACTGCTGTTTTGGAACTTTTGCAAAAAACAGGTAAAACCCCGCTTGTTGCGTTTGAAAAGCTTGCCAAAACAACAAGAAATACAATTAAAAAACTTGAGGAACTCGGCTGCGTAAACATAACAACCGAGGAAATTTACAGAATCCCGTTTGATATTTTGAATATCGAAAAAACAGAACCGCTTTATGAGCTTGAAGGTGAGCAAAAAAGTGCTTACGAAGGAATAAAAAATAAAATTTCCGAATATGAAAGAACCAGGAAAAATACCGATAACGAGATAGTATTACCGCCGCTTTCAGTACTTTTGCACGGTGTCACGGCATCCGGTAAGACTGAAGTTTATTTTAAGCTGATTGATGACTGCATAAAATCAGGGAAAAATGTTCTGTTTCTTGCCCCTGAAATAGCCCTGGCGTCCCAGCTGACGAAACGTCTTGCACGAAAATTCGGTACCCGCGATGTTGCAATCTGGCACAGCAGTATATCAGAAGGTGAAAGATATGATGTTTGGCAAAGACTTTATGAAGATGATATAAAAATTCTTGCAGGTGCCCGATCAGCAGTATTTGCGCCGTTAAAAAATATCGGGCTGATAATTATTGATGAAGAACACGAAAGTGCTTATAAGCAAACCAATCCTGCACCAAGATACGATGCTAAAGTTGTTGCGCAAAAACTTGCGGAATTTCATAATTGTCCTTTAATTTTAGGATCTGCAACACCGGATATTTCAGTATATTATCGGGCGTTAAATTCCGGGAATTTGTTTGAGATGAAACATCGTTACCGTAATGCGCCTATTGCTCCGGTTACTGTTATTAATATGCAGGAACATTCCAGAGCAGCTTATAAAAGCGTAATTTCAAAACCTTTGCAGACAGCAATTCAGGAAACATTAGACCAAAAACAGCAGGTGATTTTACTGATTAACCGCCGTGGGTTCTCAACGTTTACGCAATGTAAGGCCTGCGGTCATGTTATCGAATGCCCGAATTGCGCTATTCCTATGATCTGGCATGCTAAAGATCAGCTTTTAAAATGTCATTACTGCAATCATATTGAATATTTCCCTGATACCTGCCCTGAATGCGGTTCTGACGCTTTAAGAAACAGCGGAACAGGTACTCAAAAAATTGAACAGTATGTTAAGGATTTGTTCCCGGAAAATAATGTGGAAAGAATTGATAGTGATGTGCTGGTTAGAAAAGGCGAACACATCAGGCTGTTAGAACGTTTTCAAAAAGGTGATATAGATATTCTTGTCGGTACGCAGATGATTGCAAAAGGATTGGACAATCCTAACGTTACGCTTGTCGGAGTAATTTCAGCTGATGCAAGCTTCAATCTTCCTGATTTCCGTTCGTCAGAACGCGGATTTCAACTTCTGACCCAGGTTGCCGGACGTGCGGGCAGGGGTGAATTTACAGGGAGGGTTTTCTTCCAAACTTATAATCCGGAATTTTATGCGCTCGAAAGCGCTAAGTCGCAAAATTACAGAGCGTTTTATGAAAAAGAAATTATAACCCGCGAAGAATTTGACTACCCGCCTTACAGCCGTATAGTCCGTTTGATAATAAGTTCTTTAAATAATTTTCGCGCAGAAAAAGCCGCTGCAGAAATTGCGCTCAGCCTTTGTACAATTATTGAAAAATACGGGATTTCAGAGCGGCTTGAGGTTCTTGGGCCAAGTTCATGCGTAATAGAACGGATAAATAGTTATTACAGATTTCAGATAATAATAAAAAATAAACTGGATCTAAAAGGTCATCAATTTATCTCAAGTTTTCTTGGCAAAGTTATAATGCCGAAGGACGTAAAACTTGCGGTAGACGTTGATCCGCTGGATATATTGTAATTTCAGTCTGAAAAAGCTCAATTCTCCTAATTCTGTCTGGAACCTTTTCTGCCGCGGGCTGCTAACACTATTTTTCAGCGGTGTAAATTTACCAGATTTATGCATAAAAAATGAGGGCTGTTATGCCCCCATTTTTATATTAACATTTTTGATTTTTATTAATCAATGGATTGCTGCATGACTTCAAAAGGTCTTTCCATAACCTTCATGGTTTCTTCATCAATTATACCGCGTTTAAGTTCGGTAAATGTTGCTTTCTTAGAATTGAATTTTCTCTTTAAAAATTCGTAAGAAATTTTCGGGTCACACTTGTCGCCGCAGGTAAAAAGATCAACGGCTGCATATCCAAGTTCCGGCCAGGTATGTATAGCCAGATGGCTTTCCGAAATAATTACCACGCCAGACACCCCGTAAGGGTTAAACATGTGGAAACATTTCTGTACAATGGTTGCACCGCACTCAAGTGCTGCATCTACCATATATTTTTCTACTTTATCTAAGCTATTTAAAGTGTTGGGGTCGCAATCGAAAAATTCGGCCAGTACGTGTTGTCCCAAGTGAATTTCTTTCCGTCCGTTCTCAAACGCTGTAAATGGTGAAGTTATTGCCAATTCATGTGCCTCCTTTTATACTTATGTATATTTACCTACCAAAATTTTGCTTTCGCTATTACATATTACAATAAAAAATACAAAATTTGTAAATTTTACACTTAAATTTTTATTTTTTATTATTTTTTTTTATATAATATGACCGAAATGCAAGTCTTGCACATCATTCGGGAGTGCTATTTTTATTAAGAATTATTAATAGATATGATAATTTATACTTTAAAAAAAATATTTTGTTAATACAATAAATGTATGAGTAAAATTTTGGTTATAGACGATGACAGCGCTATAAATGAGTTGATAAAGGTAAATTTGGAGCTGGAAGGCCATAAAGTTATCCAGGCATTTGATGGGGTAACAGGTTTTGCATTATGCAAACAGGAGCTTCCTGCTGTTGTAATCCTTGATGTTATGATGCCGGAAGTTGACGGGTTTACTGTAGCACAGAGAATCCGGAAAAATGATGATACAAGAGATATTCCTATCTTAATGCTGACTGCGCTTTCCCAGCTTAACGACAAGGTTAACGGGTTTAACATAGGTGTTGACGATTATCTTGTAAAACCGTTTGAAATGGAGGAGCTTAAGGTTCGTGTCAGGGCGCTTCTTAAGCGTACTAAACAAATTCCTGAATCCGCCTCAACCAGAGAACTCTTAACTCTCGGAGAAGTTACTCTTTTGCCGGAAACATACAGCGTTAAAGTTAACGATAAGATCGCAAAACTTACCCCAATAGAATTTGATATTTTAAACCTGCTGTTCCAGAACCACGGTAACATGGTTTCATCAGCCCGGTTGCTTAAAGATATATGGGGTTATGCGCCTGACGACGATATTGAAACAATCCGTGTTCATATCAGACACTTGCGAACAAAGCTTGATAAAATTTCTGACGGCAAAAAATATATTTCAACAATTTATGGCGGCGGGTATAAATTTTCCATTTGATATTTCTTTTTGTGGTAAAATAAAAACGTAAGCCGAGGTATATAAAAAATGATACAAGAATTTTTATTTTCAAAAATACACAGAGCAACCGTTACTGATGCTAATCTTAACTATGTCGGATCAATTACGGTTGACGAAACACTAATGAAAGCTGCAAAGATCAGAGAATGGCAGAAAGTAGATATTTTAGATATTAATAATGGTGAAAGATTTCAAACCTACGTAATAAAAGGCAAACCTGATTCTGGTTGTATTTGTCTTAACGGTGCTGCGGCAAGAAAGGTTCAGCCCGGTGATAAGGTTATAATCATTTCTTATGCATACTTAAACTCTGATGAGATAGAGAACCATGTTCCTACTGTTGTGCTCGTCGACGAAAACAATAAAATAACCGATAAAAAATAACTTTATAAGAATTATTGTATTCAAAATTAGTTGTTGGGGACTTCGCGCTCAAACAAGAAAGCGAGACCTGGTGGTTGCCCAAGCAGTTATGTCTCAGGATCCAGCCATTGTAATAATATAACGAATCCAGAAAACACCAAGAATATACCATCTGTGTCCATGAAAAGCGAAGCGTCATGTGGGAGGAGACTCCGTCCCCAAAAAGAAATCAAACCCCAGAAATCGAAGAATAAAAAAATTTTGCCCTTGACTTGAAATTTGAAAAAAATAATGTATAATGGAAGAAAAAGGAGGATAAAAACATGGAAAAGCCAAGTATAGCACGGAATACGGGGGGGGGGGGGTAGCGAACCTCAAGGGAGACAA
>CALUYR010000061.1 GCA_944325045.1 Candidatus Gastranaerophilales bacterium | reverse complement strand
AACGTTCAAAGTTAATTTACAAGTACCTTGTTGAGGTGCGCAGCAGCCGCAGCCGTGGGTCAACCCGGAAATGTCTTTAATTTCTTTACATTTTGTCCATTCACCTTCTTGAGGAATCGGAGCAGGTTCACCTTTAACGCCGCGTTTAACGCAGCACATTTCTTCAACTTCTTTAGTAATTTGTATACGATCCAACATTTTTCTAACTCCCTTCAAGTTATATACAAGTAAATTGTACGTTGCTAAAAATCCTAAGTCAAGGTGCACTGAGCCGCAACGTTAAACTCTACACCGTGTAAAAAGGTATAAGAATAATTATTGGTGCAAAAACTTAATCTGTTTTCCAGATTAAATGAGAAATGCCACTTTTTTCTTAATCAGTTGATAGACCCTCGAGAACCGCTATTGAACGGTTAGAAATCATTTCGGCCTTAAGTTTTTTATTTTTTCTTTCTTTTTTCGGGAGTTCAACCGGAGGAACCAGCCCCCAGTTTGAATTTATCGGCTGGAATTTCGTGTGCTCATTATCCGAAATATAATGTGTTAAGGCGCCAAGCATTGTTTCTCGAGGCAGTTCCAGAAGTTCCATGCCCGAGACATACCGGTATGCATTTATTCCCGCAAGAAGTCCGCTTGCAATAGATTCCGTATAGCCTTCAGTGCCGGTAATTTGTCCGGCAAAAAACAAATCACGCCGTTTACGTGTTTGCAGCGTTGGGAACAAAAGTTTTGGAGAATTTATAAACGTATTTCTATGCATAACCCCGTATCGGACAATATTTGCATTTTCTAACCCCGGAATTGAATGAAGCAGCTCCTTTTGTGCTCCCCATTTTAAGTTTGTCTGAAATCCGACCAGGTTATATAATGTTTTTGCAGAATTATCTTGTCTTAACTGAACGACCGCATAATTTTCCACCCCCGTCCGCTTATCGACAAGCCCGACTGGTTTCATTGGCCCAAATCTTAGAGTATCAACCCCTCTGGATGCCAGAACCTCTATAGGCAAACAGCTTTCGAAAAATTTAGCCCCTTTTTCAAAGCTTTTCAGTTCAATCTTTGGGGCATTAATAAGGATATTATAAAACTTTTCATACTCTTCTTTATTCATAGGGCAATTGATATAAGACGCTTCGCCTTTATCATAGCGGCTCGCCATAAAAGCTTTGTCAAAATCAATACTGTCATACTCTACAATCGGCGCAATCGCGTCAAAAAAGTAAAGATGTTCACTTTGGGTAAAATTTTTAATTGAATTTGCAAGCGGTTCGCTTGTCAAAGGCCCTGAGGCAAGAATTACAACCCCGTCAGGAATTTCCTTAACCTCTTCCCGAACAACTTCTATATTTTCTTGGCTGCAAATTTTTTCAGTAACTTTTTGGGAAAACATTTCCCGGTCAATTGCGAGCGCTCCGCCTGCCGGAACAGCGCATTCAAATGCAATATTTATAAGCTCACCGCCTAAAATCTGCATTTCTTTTTTCAAAAGCCCAGAGGCATTTGAGCAATCCGCTGAACCCAAGCTGTTTGAGCATACAAATTCCGCGAACTTCTCTGTCACATGTGCACCGGTAGATTTTTCCGGACGCATTTCATATAACTTAACTTTAATTCCTCTTTTGGCAAGCTGTAAAGCCGCTTCCGAACCCGCCAGACCGCCGCCTATAACTTTAACTTCCATAAAACAAGTTTACTTTCGATACAGCCTGCTGTCAACAGAAAAATTATAGTATAATTAAATCGAGGTGTATATGAAAAAATCTGAACTTGATTTAAGAAATTTAGAGAATAAAATTGTGTCCCTGAAAGAATGTTACAGGGATTATAGCTGTCAGCCGGACGAGAAATTACAAAATTATATCAAAGACTCTTGCATAAAACGTTTTGAATACACCTATGAAACCGCGAAAAAAATTATGAATAAATTTCTTAAAAAAGAGTATGACAAAACAGAAAAGGACTTATCAATAAACAACATTTTCCGCGAAATGTACGGACTTAACCTCATTGAAAATTTTGAAAACTGGACAGAATACAGAGAATTAAGAAACTTGACATCACATGAATATAATGACAACAATACCTACAAAATTATAGACGTCATACCCAAATTTATAAAAGATGTTGAATTTCTTATTAAGAATTTAAACGGAGTTTTGCAGGATGATTAAAGGGGTAAACGAAAAGGAAGAATTAATTATAAAAGAAATTCTAAAAAAATATCCTTATGATTTTTATTATTACGGTTCACGTGTAAAAGGAGATTATACAAAGGCCTCGGATCTTGATTTGCTGATAAAATCAGAAGCCCCTCTCGATTATTCACAACTTGCGGCAATGGAAAGGCAGTTTAACGAAAGCAAAATTCCTTACAGGGTAAGTTTATCTGATTACTCACAAATGGACAAATCGTTTTACAAGCTAATTGAACCGACGCTTGTGAGAGTATTTTAAAGATGATCAGCAGGGTTCACGAGCATAATTTCATTGGCAATAACGCAGGCAATACGCGCTTCTGCAACAACAGCGCAAGCCTCAACCGCGCAAGTATCCGAACGCTCGAAATGAGCGGTTGTTTCAGTCATATTTGAACTGTCAACCGTATTTAACGGGGTTCGTAAAGTAGGAATAGGTTTCATAACAGCTTTTACAACAAGATTTTCACCGTTTGTCATGCCGCCTTCAACGCCTCCTGCATTGTTTGTTTTTCTGTAAATTTTACCGTTTTCGGAATACATCTGATCATGGAATTGGCTTCCGGGAATTTTATACCCGTGCTGACCGTTTCCAAAAGATACTGACTTAACAGCCGGAATACTCATTACAGCCTGAGCAATTTTTCCGTCAATAGCTCGATCCCATTGAACATACGACCCCAGGCCGACCGGAAGATTTTCAAAAACAACCTCAAATTTTCCGCCTAAAGTGTCTCCTGCTTCTTTTGCTTTGTCGATTTCAGCATGAAATTCTTCTTCTGATGTTCCGGAACCTATCTGCAAAATATTTGAATAACAGGTAATTCCGTAATGCTTGAGCAAAAGTTTAGCAACAGCGCCGACGGCTGTTTCGATAGCGGTTTTTCTTGCACTGGAGCGCTCAAGAACATTTCGTAAATCTTTATGATTATATTTAACGCTGCCGGCATAATCGGCATGCCCGGGACGGTATGCGGTAAAAGATTTTTCATCTGATTCATCTTCCGGTTTAGCACTCATAATTTTTTGCCAGTTTTCAAAATCTTTATTATAAATCACGAGAGTAAGCGGGGCACCGGTAGTTTTGCCGAACCTGACACCGGACGTAATCTCAACGGTATCGGATTCAATATTCATTCTTCCGCCGCGGCCGTAACCCTGCTGGCGGCGTTTGAGTTCCGAGTTTATAAAATCCGTGTCGATTACAAGCCCTGACGGCAGTCCGTCTATTATTGCGGTTAAACATTTTCCATGGCTTTCGCCTGAAGTTAAAAAACGAAATTTTTCCAACATTACTTCCAAATCCCCCATTTCATCTGCAGATTTCTAAGCTTACCGCTATGCTCCATAAGGTCTATGGTAAAATTAACAGAATCCTTAAGCTGTCTGGAAGCCTCGCCTTTACGGAAAGCAACGGCGTAAGGTTCTTTAGAGAATCTTTTATCAAGTATTTTTACAGACGGATCATCAAGCGCGAGGTTATATAATATTGTGTCATCGGCAATCATCGCGTCTGCGTCACCGTTTTTAAGTGCAAGATATGCCAGTCCGTAATCCTTATACCCGCGGATAATAGCTTCAGGAGCGTTCATTCTTACTCCCATTTCGCCGGTTGAACCATAGACAATGATAACTCGTTTGCCATTCAGCTGCTTAATTGTTGAAACTTTTGTATTATTTTTCACAAGGATAGCCTGACCGGCCATATAGTAGGGCTTGGAGAAATCAACAACAACGCTTCTCTGGTTTGTGACAGACATTGTTGCAATAAGTATATCAACCTTACCGGTATTTAACAT
Source organism: Candidatus Gastranaerophilales bacterium (assembly GCA_944325045.1). Classification (GTDB taxonomy): domain Bacteria; phylum Cyanobacteriota; class Vampirovibrionia; order Gastranaerophilales; family Gastranaerophilaceae; genus UBA1221. Next base: position 5,557 of record CALUYR010000061.1, on the reverse strand, counting down.
TGAAATACGATTAGATGCGGTAACCGGTACAAACTCGACGGCATTAGGGTCAGAAAAAATATGTTTTGCAATTGCACGGGCAAGGTCAATATCAAATCCCTGAAGATTTCCGTTAATATCTCTGTAACCAAAAGGTTTTGTATCGCTTCGGACACCCACGATAATTTTCCCGCGGTCTTTTATAACCTCAAAATCATTTTTAGGTTTTACAGAAGTGCAGCCGGACAAAATTACACACATGAAAACCAATATGCATATTAATCTTTTAAACATCAAAACCTCTCTTCGGACCTGCACTAATTTTATCATATAAAAACGGTTTATCATTGTCAAATATATCCCGGACACTAACGTTAAGTATTTAAGAGAGGTCTGCTTTTGTAAAGAAATATTAAGTTAACCGGATAAAAAGCTGTAATTTTGTAAATTTTTGTAAAAATTTTGTTGAAATTAATCAATAAATTACAGTCTCCGGCCGTTTATATTAGTATAGGAATTATTAAAACATATAGCACAATGAGGATGCAGAAATGAATAGAAAGTTTCAACAAAACAAAAGACGTGTGGTGGCTTCAGTATTAAGCTTATTGATGGTAATGCAGCAATCTGCAACTTATCAGGCAGTTGCTACAACTATTACCGACATAAACGGGAATGCATTAGGACAAATAGACGGTCAATATCAGATCACACCTGATATGGTTAACGAAGCAAAGGGTGTAGGGTTCAGAAAATTTCAGGACTTTAACCTTAGCAAAGGCGATGTTGCAAACTTTTTATTCACATACTATAACCAAGGTCAATGGCAAAATGGTAACGATTCATACCATGACTATAAAACCGGCTCAATAGACACATTTGTTGCAGCAGTAAAAAATCAGGTAAATATTAATGGTATTGTTAATACACTAAATGATATCGGCGGCAATGTTGGAGGGAACCTTGTATTTGTTTCCCCTAAAGGTGTTGTAGTCGGTGCAAGCGGTGTGTTAAACGTAGGGTCTTTAACAGTAATGACTCCTACAGAAGGAACATTTAATAATTTAGCAGATAAAATTATAACAGCCCCATTGGCTGATGAAAACGGATTTTACGCAGCAACAGGTTCAAATGTAACCTGGGATCCGTCAGTTCTTACAATTGACGGGAAACAAGCAGTAGATATTCAGGGAAGAATTGCTGCACACGAAAATATTGATATTCAAACCGGTACACTTACCGCTAAAAACGGTTCAATTATGATTGCCGGCGCTTCAAATGATAAAAATTCAGATTACTTGAATTATTATCTTGGCAGTGATGAAGAAGCAAATACATTATTCAACGCACTTGTAAACAACGGATATGACAGAACTCAATCCGGTAAAATTACCATCGAAACATCTACAGGTACAGATATTCAAACCGGTGCAAAGGTTTATAACTTTGGTACAGGCGACATAAGTATTAATAACACAGGCGCCAACGGTATTAAAATTGCCGGAGAGCTAACCAACAGCATGGGCAAGCTTGATATCACTAACACCGGAACTAACGGAATTAATATTTCAGGTACTGCACAAAATACAGGAGATACTAATATCACAAACTCCGGCGAAGCAGGTATTGATATCGGCGGAACAGTTAAAAACTCATCTGGAACATTAAATATTAAAAATTCCGGCAAAGCAGGTATTAATATCACAGGACTTGCTCAAAATACCGGTTCAACAAATATTACTAACGAAGCAGGCGGTACTGATGGTATTGATATCAGCGGAACAGTTAAAAACTCATCTGGGACATTAAATATTACAAACTCCGGCGAAGCAGGTATTAATATCACAGGGCTTGTCGAAAATACAGGTTTAACAAATATTACTAACGAAGCAAGCGGCACTGATGGTATTAAACTTGCAGCAGCAGGTGATATCAAAAACCACGGCTCATCACTAAATATTGTAAATAACGCTGCAGGCGGTATTGATTTGCGCGGAGAAATTATCGGTGATAACGGCGCATTAATTAATATCACAAGCAAAAATTCCAATGTAACAATCGGTGATGCTGCAACTGCTCATAATATTCAGGCAGACGGTAAAGTAACAGTTAACGTTACTGACGGAAGTTTCCTGAACAACGGAGTTGCGAAAACACACATTGTTACAACTAAAGGAGCTGATCTTGAAATTAATACAACAAGAGGTTCTGTAGGTGAAGAAATCGGCCCTTGCGACGGCGGCGTATGCACAGGTATCGGTACCGATGCAAGAGATCTTACAAAATCTATTAACACATCTATTGACGGAACTATCAAAGCTATAAGCACCGGTAATGATAATGTTATTAATATGGCAAGCTTGGATAAAGATATGCACGTTGACCAGATTAAAGCTGACGGCCGCGTAATGCTTCTTGCTGATGCCACAACTAAGGCTGCTGCTGAATATGATATTCTTAACAAATCAAAAGACGGCAAAACAGCTAACGTTACTGGTGCCGGAATTTCATTGATCGCAAGCGGCGGTATCGGTGAAGCTAATAATAAATTAACATTCATTCAAACTAAAGGTGATTTTAACAACTCTGCAAACATAACAGATTACACCCCAACTGCACAGTACGGTGTAGATATGCTTGCCAACAAAGGAGATATCAACGTAAAAGGACTTGATAATCCTGACGGAACAAAGAGTGATACTAATGTTTGCGCAATTGTTGCAAGAGAAGGCAATGTTAATGCGGAATTTTCAGGCGATACATATATCAGAGAAGTTACCGCCAAAAAAGAAGTTAACCTTGTCAACCGCGGCAAATATATGGTAATTGATCACCTCGGTGAAGTTCCCACATACGAAGCAACAGGCGATTACTACGGTGATTACAGTCCGAAAATTAATCCTACTCAGGCGAATATAACTGTTCTTGACTTAGGAACCGTTGATGATCCTAACAGAAAACCTATTGTAGATTCAACCTTAGTAATCAAAAACGGAACAATTGCAGGCCAAGGCGAAGGTCGTCCGGCTCACGAACAGGATTTAAATATTACAGCAGATCACGCTTATGCCGGCGGATATGAGTTCTTTATGGGCAATAAACGTGACGAGAACGGAAAATCTTATTACATTGAAAACAATGCTACAAATACTTTAACAAACGCAAATAACTCCTCAACACCGGTATCAATCAGATCTACCGCTGTAAGAGAAGATGACGTAACAGCAATCGGTCTGACCGGAACTGAACGTGAATACTACTACGGCGGAAGTTCCCAAGGACAAGATGAGGGTTATGACGGTATTGACGGAAGCGGCGGTGAAGGTTCCGAGGATGACGACGATAACCTCGTAGTACCTGAGGAAGAAGATGATCCAATTCCGCCACCTGATGACGACGATGATTCTGATTCAGATAGTGATGCGGACGCCGATGCTGACGCAGATGCAGACGCTGATGCAGATGCAGATGCTGACGCAGACGCCGATGCAGACGCTGACGCTGATGCAGATGCAGATGCTGACGCAGACGCCGATGCAGATGCTGACTCAGACCTTGATGGTGATGCGGACGCGGATATAGACGCAGATGCTGATGGTGATATGGACGCCGATGCTGATGCAGACGCTGACGCTGATGCCGATGTTGACGCTGACGCAGATGCAGACGCCGACGCTGATGCGGACGCTGACGCTGATGCCGATGCAGACGCCGACGCTGATGCGGACGCTGACGCTGATGCTGACAATGACGCAGATACAGATACTGACAATGATATAGATAACGATACCGATAACGATATAGACAATGATATAGATACAGACAACGATAATGACAGCGATGATGATCCAAATCCGGATACAACTATTGATCCTGATCCGGCTCCGGATAAAAAATTACCGGAAATTCCTATCGACGCAAAAGCTATATCACAACTTAGAGATATCGCGGATGTTATCCCGGCTATTGATAAACGTCAAACAATCAGGTTTAACCCTGGTGATATCGGAGATGTGGTATTCAGCTCAACCCCTCAGGTTCAATCAATTTCTAACATCTCAAGAGGCGGTGTTGCTCTGAAACACAACAATACTCTCAAAGTCGGTGACATTGTACCAATTCATATCAAATACGGCGATATGGAAGTCAGTGCAAACGTAAAAGTTGTTTCAGCCAGCGATGTTCAGGCAGGATGCCAGTTCATAGACCTTGACCAGGCTACTGCAAACAAAATCTTATACCTTAGCATGGTTGAACCGGAAGCAGTTGCTGTTAACGAAGCAATAAGCGGTAATTTCTAAAAAATAAAAATATTATGAGCGCCGGATTAATAATCCGGCGCTCATTTCTGTCTGACATCTCTTTAAATATAATCTTCTAACTGCATTTTGCAAGAATATTTTCCAGAACATCAAGTGCTTCCGGCGGAAGTTTTTCCCTCCCGTTCAGATCAATATCCCTCGAGGCAACAAAACCTATACGATCCCGAACCCGTTCCGCAAAAAAGTTACGGTAATTGTCGTCACTGAATGATGCTTCGAAACCTGCAACATCCATAGCTTCTATGTCAGAAAAACTTTCCCATTTATAAAATACTGCTTTGTTTTCAATAATACGCTCTATAATGTCAAGCGTTACAGAAGCCGGAATCTTTTTGCCCATAAAATCCCCGGTATTAAGAATGTAACATTCAACGCCGTCAGTAAACAACTTTTTGAATCTCTCAAAATCCCAAACTAAAGGATAGACCCTGAACGGATTTGCATACGGTTCAAAAACAAGCGCATTAGGATCAACCCCATTAACAAGCCTTTCCGCAACAGTTCTTTTTGTTGCAAGACACGCCCCCATAACAGATGCAAGATCCGGGGACAAAAGCTTCAATACCGGAGGCATAGCCGGGTCTTTCATAAGCCAAAAAATCGCATTTATAGGTTCGTTTATCCGGTTTACCCGGTCAGCAGACCACAATTTTGATTTTACAGCCCTGCCGTTTCCGTTCCTTACGTCCTCGGGAACTGAATATAATTTACCGTCCGCTGACATTATAACACCTTCATTCTGATGAGTCAGTATAAATTTGTTATCTTCATGATTAAGCGGATAGTCCACGGTTTTATCAAAATATGACGGCTCTAATGCTATTGAGTATTTATCGTCAGCATTAATTATAAAAGCATCGTCGTGTAAAATTGTTATATTATATTTATTGTTGTGCTTTGCATGCGTAATTGTAGATTTCCCTGAACCCGAAAGCCCGAAAACAGCTATCTGAAAAGTCTTGTCATCCTCTAAATTATAACGTTTCATCCCGCCATGGCAGGATGCATATCCGTGTCTTGCAGCAACAGCCCAGGCAAGCGTTAGGGTTCCTTTCTTATGCTCGCCGAAATATCTCATCCCGAGAATTGCCGCACAATTATGCTCAGGGTCAAAAAGGGTTAAACCATACGGAAAATCCGGGTGTGACCAGTCAGGATCTGATAAAACATAAATATCACTTTCATTCATTTGACGGGAATTTTCATATAAATTTTTATATTCTTTATGGCAACAAAAAGTTCATAAAACATGAGAC
>CALUYR010000060.1 GCA_944325045.1 Candidatus Gastranaerophilales bacterium | reverse complement strand
AATTATAAATTATTCTGCTTGTCTTTAAAGTTATTAAGTGCTATATATTTACTTGTAGTTAGTTAGGGGGATCCACCCCGGGGGTAAATGCTTATCTAAGTGTTGTTATTTAAGCCGATGTTTACCAAAGAAAACCCAAAAGGATGAAAGGATTTAACAAAAAATGGAAAAGAACAATGAAACACTTCATGTGTTAAGACACTCAACATCTCACATTATGGCTCAGGCTGTTCAAAAGCTGTTTCCGTCAGCAAAGTTGGCTATCGGACCGGCAACGGACACCGGTTTCTACTACGATTTTGACCTGACTGACGGGCATGCTTTTACCGAAGATGATTTGGTAAAAATTGAAGAAGAAATGAAAAATATCATCAAACAAAACCTTACGTTTGAAAGATATGAGGTCAAAGATGTTGATGCCAAGATTGCGGAGTTTAAGAAGGAAGGCGAGATTTATAAAGCTGAGCTCCTTGAAGAACACAGAAATGATAACCCTACTTTATACTTAACTAAAGACAAAGACGGTAATGTTCTGTTTAATGATCTTTGTGCAGGGCCGCATATCCCGAATACTTCTTATATCAAGGGTAACGCCTTAAAACTGTTGAAGGTTGCAGGGGCGTACTGGCGCGGAAACGAAAAAAATAAAATGCTCCAGAGAATTTATGCAACAGTATTTTGGACAAAAGAGGATTTGGCCGATTATCTTCATTTCCTTGAAGAAGCTGAAAAAAGAGATCACAGAAAATTGGGAACCAAGCTTGATTTGTTTTCAACCAGAGAGGAATTGGGCGGCGGACTTGTTTTGTGGCATCCAAATCTTGCTGTTGTAAGAGAAGAAATCGAAAATTACTGGAGAACCGAGCACAGAAAACGCGGTTATGTAATCGTTAACACTCCGCATATTGCTAAGTCTAAATTATGGGAAATTTCAGGCCATGCCGATCATTATAAAGATAATATGTTCTTTATTCAAAAGGATGAGGATTCTGATGATCAGTTTATTTTGAAACCGATGAATTGTCCTTTCCATATTTTGATATACCAGGCAAACAGATATTCTTATCGTTCACTGCCGCTTAGAATGGCAGAGCTTGGAACTGTTTACAGAAAAGAAAAATCCGGTGCATTGTCAGGCTTAACCCGTGTTCAAGGGTTTACCCAGGATGATGCGCATATTTTCTGTACACCGGAGCAGCTTGTCGATGAAATCAATGAAATTATTGACTTTGTAGCTGATACAATGGCGATTTTCAACATGAAGTTTGAAGTTGAACTATCAACAAGACCTGAAAGTTACGTTGGAGAAATAGAAAACTGGAACAGAGCTGAGGCAGGGTTAAAAGAGGCTATGGATCGCCGCGGAATGGCTTACGAAATTAACGAAGGTGACGGTGCATTTTACGGGCCGAAAATTGATTTCAAAGTCAAGGATGCTATCGGAAGAACCTGGCAGTGTGCAACAATTCAGCTTGATTTTAACCTTCCTGAAAGGTTTGATATTAAGTATCAGGATAAAGACGGCCAGATGAAAACTCCGGTTATGCTTCACCGTGTAATTTTTGGTTCTATGGAAAGATTCCATGGTATTTTAATTGAGCATTATGCCGGAGCTTTCCCGGCCTGGCTTGCGCCGACCCAGGTCGCAATTGTTCCGATAAGCAACGATAAACACACTGATTATGCTGAAGTTGTTTATAAAAAAATGCGTAATGCAGGCATAAGAGTTCACCTGGATGACAGATCTGAAAGCATGAATTACAAAATCAGAGAATGCCTTCAGGATAAGAAAATTCCGTACGTGTGCGTCATCGGTGATAAAGAAGTCGAATCGGGTTCTATCGCTGTTCGTGCCCGTGGTATTGGCCAGGTTGGAACTTTTGATGTCGATGACTTTATCACTAAAATTAAAGACGAGATTTCGCAAAGAAGCCCTGAGTCTTTCGCTAAATCTTAGTCATAAATTTTCGAGAAATAAACAGCAGTTCAAAATTACGTTTTGGACTGCTGTTTTTTATGTTATGGTCTTATTGATTCTGTTTCCATATACATTATTATGTAAAAATCGGAGCAGGTTATTGTCGGGTAGTTTTTCATAAATTTTTTCACGTCAAATTTCTCAAGCCATTTTTCAGCTTTTTTCAAAACTTTTTCGTTATTTTCGTATTCAGACTTCAGGTTGTCCAGGTAAGAATTAACCATAGATGAGATTTCGTCCTCTGTAAGAATTGGCATTCCGCCCAAGAGGACTTCATCCTGCTCTTCATCATCAAGAAGTTTTTTTTCTTGCTGCGGTTGTTCTTTTTGCTGCTGTCTGCTGTTATTATCAGACGTTGCGGATGATAGGATCGCCCTGCTGAACGGGTTGTTTACTGAATTAAACATATTATGATGCCTCGTATTCACTAAAAAAGTACCGTAAATGCATGTACGGCACTTTTTTTAATTTCTTTAATCGCTTTTTAATAATTCTTATAATGTATTGTAGAATTTTTTGAGTAAATCCGCATCATCTTCAATATTCGGGCTTTCGCAGACTAATGCGCCTTTTACGTTAAACTTTTTCATAACCTTAATCAGGTCTTTATAGTTCATATCGGATTCCTCAAGGTTGAGGTGTTTCTTTTCGCCTTTTGCCCCGTAATCTATTCCGGCAAGGTGTCCGTGGAAGTTATTTATTGCTTTGTCGCCTAATTCTTTGCCGAGTTTTTCAAAGATTTTGGAAAATTCATCGTAAGTGTTGTATTCCCCGCCGCTTCTGGCATGAAGATGCGAAAAGTCTATACAAGGCAAAACATTCTCAAATTCTTTTGATAAATTGATGATTTCATCCAAATCCCCCCACTGCGTAGGTTTTCCGGTTGTTTCCGGCCGTATCCAGAGATTTATATTTTCTTTTTCAAGTGTTTTGTTAATTGTCTCAATCTGTTGTTTTACCTGATTAAACACGGTTTCTTTGTCTTTACCCATATAGTAAGCAGCATGAAACGTTATACTAAATGCTCCGGCTTCTCCTGCTACAGCGGCTGTTTCTATAATCCTGGCAGCGCTAGCTTCTACTTTGTCCTGCTCTTTTGAATTAAGGTTTATATAAAAAGGAGCGTGAGCAGTCAGCAAAAGATTTTTTTCTTGGCAAATAGTTCTTATCTTTTCTCGTGTTTCCGGTGTCATACGTACTCCGTGGACAAATTCAAGTTCCATCCCGTCAAGATTCATCTCTTCTATGATACTTAACGCTTCCGGATAACTGCCCTTGCCGGTTCTCAAAGGCATTCCGGCTGTGAGAAAATTCAATCCCTTAAATTCAAACTTGTTCCTCAATGTCATACTCCTATCTAAAAAAAAATATTTGTCTTTTTAATATCAAAATTATAACATAAATTTGTTTTAAAGTTTGTGCTAACCGTTTATTTATGATATCATCTGTACGAAATATTTACTCAAGGAGAAGTTAATGGCGGAAGTTTTGCAATATATGCCCCAAGGGGTTTGCTGCCGGATGATGCAGGTTAAAGTTAATGACGGTGTAATTGAGGATGTAGACTTTTTAGGCGGATGCCCGGGAAATTTACTCGGGATTAAAAGTCTTATCAAAGGGATGAAAATTGATGATGTGATTGAAAAATTTCAAGGGATTTGTTGCGGAGACAAGTCTACCAGCTGCCCGGATCAGTTGGCTAAATGCCTTACCGCTTATAAATCTTCTGCGCGAAGTGCCTAAGATTCGCGGAAGTTTAGGGCTTATTATGACTTTGTAAATACTTTTCATATAAATCAGGCCGTCTTGCCTTGGTTCTTTCAATAGATTTTTGCAGCCTAAATTCATTGATTTCTTTATGGTTCCCGTTGAGCAATACCTCTGGAACCTTGTATCCTCTATATTCTCTTGGCCGTGTGTAGTGCGGGTACTCAATAAGTCCGTTTGAAAAACTGTCCTCATCCGCTGATTCTATTTTCCCTAATGTTCCTTCAATTTTTCTGCTCACCGCATCAATAAGACACAATGCCGGAAGTTCTCCGCCGGTCAGGACAAAGTCCCCGATAGAAATTTCTCTTGGTTTAATTATCTCTCTTATTCTCTCATCGAACCCCTCGTAATGCCCGCATAGCATGATTATTTGCTCATATTGTCCAAGTTCATTGACAACTTTATCAGTCAGAGGTTCTCCTTGGGGTGAAAGCATTATTGTTAGTGTGTTTTCAAGTTTCGGAATACTCTCGTATGCATCCACATAAGGCTGGGGCATTAAAACCATCCCTGCACCGCCGCCGTATGGCATATCATCAACTTTTTTATGTTTATTTTCCGTGTAATCGCGCGGATTTATGGTATTAACCGTTATTATCCCGCCGTCAGAGGCTCGCTTAAGTATGCTGTATTGAAAATAATTCTCCACCATTTCCGGAAACAATGTCATTACATCAAAAATCATTCCAGCAATCCTTCAAGGTTATTTATTATAATCTGTTTTTCATTTATATCAACTTTTTTTATAATTGCCTGGACAAACGGTACTAAACAAATTTTCTTTGAATTTGTTTTAACAGACAAAAGGTCGCTCGCTCCGTTGTTCGAAACACCGACGACAAAGCCAAGCTTGTTTCCGTTTTCGTCGAATATACTTAGCCCGACCAATTCATCAATGAGAAATTCATCTTCTTCAAGGTTGTCACGAATGTAGCTTTCTTCCACAAATAAAAGTGAGCCTTTGTATTCCATTAAGTCATTAATAGAATCTATTCCGGCAAATTTGACGATTGCAAAATTTTTATGAAATTTCACATTATTAATGATTAAAGGTTTATATTCCGAGCCGGTTTTAACGAAAACTTCTTTTAGGCCTGAGACAAAATCTTCCTGGCCTTTTGTATATCCAACTCTGGCTTCGCCTTTTATCCCGTGAAAATTCAGAATTTTACCAATGGAAATATATTTCTCCATATTATTCTTCAGCCGGTTCTTCTTCTGTTTTTTTAGGTTTTCTTCCGCGTTTAGGTTTTTCTTCCTGCTGAACTACTTCTTCTGAAGTTACATCAGCAGTAACAGCAGCCGGTTCCTGATTATTTTTCTTTTTAAATTCTTCAGGAATATCGTCTCTTTCCTGGTTCCAACGCTGTAATCCCATTTGCGAACGAATCAATCCGATACCTACATGTACTCGCCATTCATCCATTTTTAGCTGTGCAGCAATTATTTTGTGGCAGCCAATCGGAGGCAGCGGCAGCAATGGTTCATATAAATTCTTAATTGCAAAAAGCTGATCCGGAGTAATTGCCAATTTACGTTTAGGGAACGGCAATTTAGGAAGCATCATTTTTTGTCTTACGAGGTTAATCCCGAAAAATACTTTTCTTGGTTCCAAACCGATTTTTTCACCGATAACTTCATGGGCATCAGGGTTTGGCAGCGGAAGCATAGCCTTATAAAGCAATTCAATTTGTTCTAATTGTTCCTTACTTACAAGGAGTTGTTTTGGTGCTTTATTTTTATTCATCGGGCGTCTGTTGTTATATCCGCCGCGTCCGCCTTGCTGCGGGCGTCTGTTGTTGTAGCTGTTACGGTTATATCCGCCTTGCTGAGGTCTGTTTTGGTACCCGCCGCGGTTATATCCGCCCTGATTATCTCGTCTTGGATAGCCGCTTTGCTGTCTGTTTGAATAATTTCCTCTATTATATGAATTTTGGTTATCGCGTCTTGGGTAGCCGCCTTGGCGACCGGAGTTATATCCGCTGTTTTGATTATATGAGCGGGCAGGTCTGGGACGGCCTTCACCTGCGCTGTAGCTGTTATAAAATTGCGGCTGATTTTCCGTGCTGTAGCCGCCGGTATGTTCCGGAACCGGCTGAGAGGCAGACGGCTGTTCTTGTTGTGAGGATTCTGCTCCGTCATCTGAAGGTGCATTTATCATCATTTTCTTATCAGGATACAGGCAATCCGGACAAATAACTCTTTTGGGGTTTTTTGTTTCAAATTCTCGACCGCACTTGACGCATTTGTTTACATACATATTAAAAGCCTCTTAATTAAAAAATAATTTCATAAACTAAAGTACAACTGTTTTTAAAATCTAAAATAAAATTAATCCTCAAGTATATTTAAAACTATGATATATCTCTACAATTATAATTATAACACAAATGTTAAAATAATCAAGGGGGCAAAATTATTTTTCTATCAAAAATGTTACGGGGCCGTTATTTAAAAGTTCTACATCCATCATAGCCCTGAACTTGCCGGTTTTTACGGGTATTTTTTCTGTTTTAATATAAGATACAAATTTTTCATATAATTTTTCTGCAATTTCAGGGGGAGCTGATTTGTCAAAGCTTGGTCTGGTTCCTTTTTTGCAGTCTCCGCATAGGGTAAATTGTGATACTACAAGCATTTCGCCTTTTACGTCAAGAATTGATCTGTTCATTTTTTCGTTTTCGTCTTGGAAAATTCTAAGCGCTGCAAGTTTTTTTGCTAAATTGAGAGCATTTTCTTCGCTGTCGCCTTTTTCTACCCCGAGAAATACCAAAAGGCCGTTTCCAATGCGGCTGTACAGTTCGGAATTTATTGTTACTGATGCATATTTTACTTTTTGAACCAATGCTTTCATATCCTATATTTTAGCATGAACTTTAGTAATTTTGTAAATTTATGTAAAAAATATTTAAGCCTTTTAGCATAATTTTTTCTTCACGAACTATAATTCTAACAAATAATGTGAGGTATAGGATATGAAGGTGCAGACAGTTAGTTCCGGATTGAATAACAAATATGTAAACAATTATCAGAATAATCATTCTAACAGAGTAAGTTTTGGATTTGGAATTGATTACGGTGATGATGATTATCTCGAGGCGGAAGGTTATGTGCATAAAAGCGGAGAAGGAAATATCTTTGGCTATTTTAAGCTAGTCGGGTTATTTTTCTATTCCTGGATTAAAGAAAGTATTGAAGATTCAAGAAGCTTTGATTATTCCTCCTGCCAATACTTGCCCAAAGATGCTGATTTGAATGATACAGATGATCAGGTTGATATAGTATAACACTGTTGTTTTTGTTTTGGATTTTGTGTTATTATTAACTTATGTTCGATAGTTTGAGTGAAAAATTACAAAATATTATTAGAAAAACCGGCAGTAGTGAGCTTACACAGGAAAATATGCAGGAAGCTATGCGTGAGATCAGGCGTGCCCTGCTTGAAGCTGATGTTAATTTAAGAGTTGTTAAAGCATTTATTTCTGCTGTTAAGGACAAGGCTGAAGGCGAAAATATTGTTGAGGGAGTTAACCCGGCTCAGCAGCTTGTCAAAATTGTTAATGACGAACTTATTGAACTTTTGGGGAAAGAACTAAAGCCGCTGGATTTATCTCACAATCCTTCTCTAATTATGATGCTTGGCTTGCAAGGTGCCGGAAAAACTACTTCATCTGCAAAATTAGCAGTTAAGTTGAAAAATGAAGGAAAGAGACCTTTGCTTGTTGCATGTGATGTTTACCGGCCGGCCGCTATAAAACAACTCCAGACTCTAGGCGCGGAAATAGGAGTTGAGGTATTTACTTTACCGGATTCTACAGACGTCCAGGCTATTGTCAGATCTTCAATTGATTATGCAAAAGACAAATCCTTTAACGTGGTTATTTTAGATACAGCTGGGCGTTTGCAAATTGACGTTGATATGATGGCCGAACTTTTACTCATCGACAGGATCTTTTCACCACAGGAGAAACTTCTTGTCATTGATGCGATGACCGGACAGGAAGCTGTTAATGTTGCGGAAAATTTTGATGCTCAGCTGGGGTTGACCGGCCTTGTGCTTACAAAATTAGACGGCGATTCCCGCGGCGGTGCTGCTTTAAGCGTTGTGTACTGCACCGGTAAGCCTATAAAATTAACCGGTACCGGTGAAAAACTTAATGCGCTTGAAGATTTTTATCCTGAAAGAATGGCTACCAGAATTTTAGGGATGGGGGATATTGTTTCTCTTGTTGAACGTGCTCAGGAAGTATTTGATGAAAAGCAGGCACGTGAGCTTGAAGAAAAAATGAGTAAGGATAATTTTTCTTTTAATGACTTTCTTAAAATGCAGAAGCAAATGCAAATGCTGGGTTCTATGGGAAATATTCTGTCCATGATCCCGGGGCTTAATATCGGAAAAGATGACAGAGAAAAACTTACTCACGAAAGCGAAAAACAGTTTAAGCGAATGGAAGTATTTATCCAAAGCATGACTCCGGAAGAGAGAAACAATCCTGATTTAATAGATACAAGCCGAAAAAAACGTATATCTAAAGGCTGTGGGATGAGCCTTCAAGAAGTTAATCAATTTATAAAACAGTTTAACCAAATGCGCGCTATGATGAGGGGCATGTCAGGGTTAAAAGGGATGTTTCAAAATATGGGGCGCGGCGGAAACGATTTAAACCCGCACAGCAAGCAAGGCAGGCATGCTATGAAAAAAGCCATGTCAATGATGAGAAAGTTTAAGTAGTATATTATGGTTAAAATACTGGATTGTACAATTCGTGACGGCGGTTATGCAAATGACTGGAAATTCTCTGATCAATGCTTTGTGCAAACATTTATTGCTGCTCAAAAAAGCGGTGTTGATTATTTTGAGGCGGGTTACAGAAACAAACAAGGAAAAACCAGGTATAACTCTATTCCGGATCAGGATTTGGAACCTTTAATTGAAAATAAAATCAGCGATATTAAACTTTTTGTGATGGTAAACGATCTTGAATACGAACCTTTACTTTTTCCTGCGGCGGAGAAATCTTTGGTTGACGGAGTAAGGGTTGCCTGCCATGCAGATCAGTTGAAGATCGGGATTAGTATTGCGCAAGAACTTTTTGACAAAGGGTATGAGGTTTTCCTTAATATTATGAATATTCCTCAAATATCTTCCGAACATTTTAATATTTTAGAGAAATGGGAAAGAAAAGATATACTGATCTCTGTTTGTTTGGCAGATAGTTACGGGGTTCTTTACCCGAAAGATATTCCGCAGTATTTTGCCAAGTTTCGAAACGCAGGTTTCGAAAATATAAGCCTGCATACTCATAATAACTTACAAATGGCATTCGCAAACACTCTTGCGGCAATAGACTGCGGTGCTTATTGTGTTGACGGAACCGTTTATGGCATGGGCAGAGGGGGCGGTAATTTACCGTTGGAATTGATTATAGGATATCTAAAAGAGCATTCTCCGGAATTTTATATTGATTTGATAGAAAAGTATTATCTTCCTATCTACAAAGAACATGACTGGGGGTATTCCATACCGGCGCTTATCAGTGCGTTAAAAAACATTCATCCTAATACAACTCATGATATGCATACCGGTTTTTTAGAGATGTGGAATATGCTATAACGCATTGCCGTATGGGAATCAGACGCAACATTTAATATTGTGGGGTTCAACCTACTTGGCTATTTTGCTAAAATTATACAATATATTTTATGTGTCTCACGTAGCTAAGCGTCATGCAAGGAGAACGTAGTCACCTCTTGAAATTTGAAAAAAGTAATGTATAATGGAGAAAAAGGAGGATAAAACATGGAAAAGCCAAGTATAGCAATGCATACGGGGGGGGGGGGGAAACGAACC
>CALUYR010000059.1 GCA_944325045.1 Candidatus Gastranaerophilales bacterium | reverse complement strand
TTCCATGTTTTTATCCTCCTTTTTCTTCCATAATAAACGATTTTTTTATTTTTGCAAGAGGTGAACTTTTTATCTGTTAATTAGTTTTTGTATATTGCTGATTGAACGAAAGCTTTGATAATAATACTGCTGAAATCATAAACACACATCCAAGAACTTCTCTAAAACTCATTACTTCATGCAAAATAAGATTCCCGCCAAGTACAGCAAACACTGATTCCAAAGACAGTATAATTGAGGCAATCGCCGGAGGAGTGTGTTTTTGACCAAAAATTTGCAGGGTATAAGCAATGCCGCAAGTCAAAATTCCCGCAAATAATAAAGGAATTCTACACGCGTATATAGATTTAAGATCAGGCTGTTCATATATCAGCATTAACGGAAGGGATAAGACCGCTACAGTAAAAAATTGTATACAAGAAAGCTTTGCAGCATCTGTTCGCTGCGAATAGTGATTGACAACCAGAATATGAACCGCGTAGAAAAACGCACTTATAAGAAGTGCCCCGTCATAAATACTAAATTGTGAAATATCATGTCTGAAACATAAAAGATATAATCCTATAACTGCTACAAGTACACTTATTTTTACATTTAAATTAAGTTTTTTACCAAAGAATAATCCTATTAACGGAACAAAAATTATATACAATGCAGAGATAAAACCGGCTTTTCCTGCACTTACAAACTGCATACAGTATTGCTGAATAGTAATTGCAAAAAAAAGTGCCGCACCACACACAATACCGCCTTTGAGCAACAGTATATGCTGAAGTTCTTTGACCTTTAACGGTCTGTGATCAGACTTTATAGCCTTTATCAACCCGATTAACGGAAGCAGACTCACTCCGCCCAGAAAGCTTCTGACAGCGTTAAATGTATAAGGTCCGACATAATCCATCCCCGACTTCTGCGCCACAAATGACAGCCCCCAGATCAGGGCTGTTAAAAATAATGCAAAATTTGACAGAATTTGCTTTCTCATTAACTTCCATCCTTTACTAATATTATATACGCTTAATAAACAGAAAAAAAGTTAATTGAATACTTATTTATCTTACATTTTTCTTTTCACACTGAAAAGTATAACCCAAAGGCTATACTTTTTTGTTTATTTAATGTGTGCCCTGTTTAACGTTGCCGATAAACTTTATTGGTATAATTTTCAATAAATGGAGTGTCAATTTCAAATACATGAATTCTGGACGGGCCAATATCAACCCTTAATTCATTCGGTGCGGCTTGGAATATACTTTCCTTTCCGTATGACGGTAACAGATTGTCCAACTTTTGATCCGCGCGCAATGTCGGAATTTTAATTTTGCAGGCAACCGCTCTGTTTACATTCTTATTAGCAACAACCAGAAGTGTCTTGCCTTCATAATGACGCGCATAAGTAATAATTTGATCGTTTTTGTCGCCTTCTTTATCAAGTTCTATAAAAGTTCCTTTAGGACCGACAATATCAGAATATTTATCCCGCAAAGCATGCGCTTCCCGAACAAATGCCCGAATACTTTCGTCATTACCGCCCGGTCTGCGGGAAAGGTTAAATAAATCTAATTTACCGTAATGAACTTCCATCTCGTGATTATCTGTAAGAGTATGATCTGAATGCTTGTTTGCATACTTTCTGAGATAATCATCCCCTGTCGAAAATCCGTCAACCTGATACATATTCGTCATTGGAATTGTTGACTGCAAACCCATAATCAGCTTACAAAAATCAGCTCCGCCATGAAACATAGGAGAAAGATCATCGTGTGACGCAAATGATGCTATCAGTGATTTTCCCTGCTCAACTTTATATGACAAATCAAGATTTTCTTTTATATAGTTAATAAATTCCGTAGCAGTTTTCCACTCGCTGAATAAGTGGTACTGCCCGTAGAAAGAATCAAATCCTGCTCTTAATGCATCATCCGGTCTGTCTGCAGGCATATTAATCATAGGCGAAGCATCTTCATGGGTATAAGTTTCTGCAAGCCACGCAAACTCAGGATCTCTTTGTCGTGAATACTTTATCAAAATATCCCAAAATTCAACCGGTTTTGCTCTTGATACATCGGCTCTAATTCCATCTACACCTAAATCAATGCACATATCAATAAACTGTTTATGCAACTCAAGCAGCTTAGGATTCAAAGTCCGTTTGCCTTCATCCTCCCAAGGCTGAAACATTCTGATATCGTTCCATCCCTGCGGAGTCTTTGCCATGCCGTCTTTTTCTATCGCCATCCACTCTGGATGCGCTTCGAACATTTGTGTTGAAGCACAGCTTGGCATATCCAGCATAACTTTTATATCGCGCTTATGACACTCGTTTATAAAATTCTTAAACTGCTCTTTTGCACTCCGCGGATCCCCGGGATCTGCCAGCATAGGATCTATTTCCAGCATATCCAGCGGTGAATATATAGATCCGGCTGTTCCCATTGCTTTCTTTTTGCCGGGGGTATTTACCGGAAGTACGTGCAAACAGTTAAACCCGTCATCTTTTAGCTCATCAAGACGTTCTATGGCATTCTTAAACGTTCCGTGCTCTTCCTGACCGTCTATGTAATCATTCCCGTTTGTATCTTTGGCGTTGAATATTCGGGGAATTATTGCAATAATTTTCGCATCACAGTTCTTGAATAATGTTTTAAGATCATTTGTATAAAGCATCTTTTTCAGATTCTTTTTATTTTCAACCTTTTCAACATTATCAAATTTTTGAACAAAAGGTGCATTCTGCGCTGCCTGACTGCTTAAATATTTACTCAACAATTCCGACTTAGATGTATTAACGGACGGCTTAGGAGAAACCGTTTCTGTCTTAACCGGAGCTTTATCCGGCGATTGTTGAATATTATTTATTTTCATACTCAAAAGATTTGTATTCAACATGATCTACACCTTACCTTTTTTAGAATGCTTATTACCGCCGCGCCCAAAGAAGAATTGAGACAGAACCGTAAAGCCTAAAAGACCTGCTCCGAAACCGCCAAACATTTTCAGCCATTTTCTTGTATTATAACTTTCTTTGCATGCATTTGCCAAAACTTCATCCAATGCTGCACCAACTGTATTACTTCTGTATTTTGGCGTCGAATTTGAATAAATTCTTTGTTTTGAGCCATCCGGTTTATATTCCCACTGATCATTAACTACATGATCCGGGAACATAAAGTTATACATATTACCGACAGCAGACGCCATATTGTTTCGGTAATCTTCGAGCATACGTTTTACGGATGAGTGATCTGCCAAAGCTGCTGCTGTTTCCGGGTTCAGAGGTATACCAAACAATGTTGTCATTACCCGCTTGAAGAAACTTATATCGCTTGGAATAAATACTCCGTGTTTGGTCAGTTTCTCTCTGTTATAGTATTTGTAATTTACAGAACCGTCTTGGTTAAATGCGATTGAACCTTTGTCCTCTTTATTCGGCCGGAGATTTCGCAGAACTTCAAATTTTACAGAATAATCTGCAATCCTGCCTTCCGTTGTCAAATATTCTATGAATCCGGTTATTTCTTCTTTGATTTCTCTTGGAATTTGGTCACTGCCAAGGAATTTAAAGTCCGGATTTTTGTACAGAGTTCTATAGGTGTTGACCTTATTCAGAACAGCCGCAAACGTGTTTTTAAGATTTGACAAATTGTCGTTAACAAAAGCTTTTGTAATTCCCATCAAGCTGCCGTTCTCTTTTCCTTTATAACCGACAAGCTTTCTTGCAGTATATTCAAACGCAAAGGACGGATCAAATTTCCTGAAACGGGTTGCGGCGGCATTGAATGAATTTTCTACCTGTTTGATATATTTTCCGGTCATATCATCCGGTTTAACATGCTTTTCTATCTGTGAAAGTTTCGCCGAAAGATTTCCGACAAACTTTTTATAATCTTCAGGAGAAGATGTCGCAAATTCCCAGATCTTTTTGTTAAACAGCTGACCCACAAGGGTTCTGTCAAATCGCGTATCTTGTATTTCTTGCGGAGTTATCTTAAGAATATCAAGCAGCGAACCCACAACATCATTCCAATATTTTGCTTTTGCTGTATTCGGCGCCTGTGCCAATTTTTGATAAGAAAATACATTTAATGCGGTATTTTCCGAACAAAATGCAGTCATTTCATTGGCAAAACCTTTTATAATCTTAATTGCATTATCATCAAGTATATTTGAAGGTCTTGCTGTTAATATTTCTTCCAGAGACTTAATGCTGTTGTCAGATGGTTTCTCAAGAAGCGATCCGACTAATCTGCGCTTCAAATTATTAGGAACTGAGGCCCCGCTGGTCTCTAATGTTTCTATATTATCTTCCAAGATCAGAGAAATTTCTGAAATAATTTCGTTAATTTCTCGTCTATCAAGCGGCCTGCCGTAATATTTTTCTGTAGTAAGAAGAGAATCGATCTGGGCGTGGGTCGGAATTATCTCACTTAGATTTTGCGGAAGCATTTTATCTTCGGCGGTGCGCTTTAAAATTTCTCTTACTGTATCGTAGATAGATTTTGTCTGGGTCTCAGTAATCATAAACTGACCGCGGGGGAACAATCTCTGCAAATCCTTTTTAACTCCAATCTTAACGTTTGGATCAAGACGGCTGACAAGCGCGGAGGAAAGTTCTTCTATTATATCTTCGGTAACTGGTTTTCCGCTGTTTAATTCAAGTACTCTGTTTACATTATTGATAATTTCATCGGTACGGAATTTTTTGCTTACGGTTGAGAAATTAACAAGAATATTATCGACTTTTTTGTTGCTGAAATAACTTTGCATTTTTTCAACATAAGGCTGCAGCCGGTTACAAATCAAAGAACTCATAATCGGAGTGGCAAAGCCGGCTGTCAGCATCCACATGGTATTGTTCTGCAATGCAATCTGACGCATTTTTTCTTGAACAGCATCCCTTCTGTTCGGGATATTTTTCGGTATACGCATGTGGTTGCCGATTCTGTTGATATCCTTATCACTAAGCATATCAAAGGCAATAAACTGGTTGTCATTAAAGAAACGTTTTTTACGTCCCTGGCTGTCTTGATACATCATAAACGGACTAAAACCGTGGATAAGTCGTGCAGGCAAATCCAGTGCAATTTTAGGCCATAAAGCCATAGATGCAAAAAATGATCCGAAACCGACAAATTCCATTGCTTTGGTAACAGGGCTTTTCTTCATAGAAAACAAATACGCCGCAATTGTCAAACCGCCAAGCTTCATACCCAGGTCATTTAGTTTACCTAACTGGTGGTCATTTGCATCACCTTTCCAGGCAGATTTCAGGGCTTTAAAATCTGTTACTACATCATCTACAAAATATTGCGGGGCAGAAGTTATACTGTTTTTTATAATATGGCCCTTTGGAGGAAGCGGTTGAATAAAGGTACGGTTTGCAAGTTCGCGGTGAATATCAAAATCCGGTTTGACTTTCCGGCGCGTAACAATTTCTATCTCATCAGGTTTAATCGGGTCATCAGATGAAAAAGACGGCTTTCCGGTAAGCTTGAAGTTGTTAATCAAATTTGTGCGCATACTAATTCACCACATACTTTCTGTTCTTTTCAATTACATCGGCAGAATCCAGTTTGGATGGTTTGTTTCTGCTGATAAGAACATTAGCTAACCCGACCAGGCTGGATAGAGCTGCAAGACCTATTAGAGTTTTACCGCCATGTTTTGCGTAAAAACCTTTAACATCCTTAGGCCCATTGAACATTTCCGAGGCACTCCGCCCTAAACTTTTGAAGAAAGTTTTTACTGTTTTAAAGAATTGATCTTTTTTCCATACCTTCCAGGTTGCTACCCTGAAAAATTCATCCCGAGGCTTTTGCAGAGCAAGCCCTACACCTACGGCTGCCCATAAATATGAAGAAAATGTTTTGGCCAAATTTGTTTTAACTGCTATTTCCTTAACTCTTGGTTTTACATCCTGGTCAGAGTCGTTAAGATTTGTGCCTAAACCGATTTTCTTAGCTATTTTATCATACCATATATTGCGAGGTTCACCTTTTTGGGTATCACCGTATTTTACTTCCCATCGTGGGAACTCAAGACTTTCAAGCACCTTATGGTATTCAAGGCTTGTTATATCTGTATCATTTTTATTTTCAGGAAGTTTAAATTTCAATTCCGCATATGGTTCTTCTGTATCCACGCCGGTAAACCACTTCACCGGTTGTGTTATAAAGTTTTTTGAAATATGCTTAGCTATGGCATAGAAAATTACACCAAGCGCCATTTTACTTCCGAATTTTGAGGCATTCATTTTTTCCGGCGGCATGAAAAATTTATTAGCAGAGTTAAAAACAGAAATAAGCATTATACTGCCCACAAGATTCGGGATCATACTCATAGTTAAAAACTCATAAAAATTTGAATTTTTACTACCTTTAAGCCCTCTTGCCGGATACATTGTTAAAGCATTAGTAAACTTATCCCACCCTATCATCATTCTGGTTGAAAAATTATTTTCCAATAATACAACCGGATGCTTTTTAAGTTCTTCTTTATCGAGTTTTCGGGCCGTGAAATTATTATTACTGCTATAATTGTTTACAGGTAAAATCATTTTAACTCCACACATATATGTCTGTTAATATAAGATTGCTCAAGATTTTTTTTTGCCAGCAGCAGTCATTTTGTTACATTTTTTTACATTAATAAAGAGTAAAAAATATTGCGGTGAAAATCCCTGCTATAATGCAATAATAGCCAAATATTGCCAGTGAAAATTTTGATAAAAATTTCATAAAATATTTAATACACAGATATCCCACCAAACCCGACACAAGCGTACCGGCTAAAATAGCATGCCAATTATAAGTCACGGCTTCATGGAAATCAATTTTAATAAAAGGATACACCATAGAGGAACCAAGAATAATCGGAATACTTAGCAAAAAAGAATATCTGGCAGCAGTAACACGGTCTAGTCCGCTGAAAAGACCGGTTGCGATTGTCCAGCCTGAACGGGAAAATCCGGGAAGCGCAGCCAGGCCTTGAGCAAAACCTATTAATACTGATGTTTTAAGATCAACACGCTCCTTTTTAACAGAAACGCGTTTTGAATAATATTCACTTAACAAAAGGACAATTCCAGTCAAAAACAACAATATTCCGACAATTGCAGGTTTAAATACCAGAAAAGCCGCAAACTCATTTATCGGATAAGCGAAACAGACCGTTATAAACGTACCGAGTATAATATATAATCCCAGTTTTGCCTCACTATCAGACCAGTTGCGTGTTTTTATAGCATGCCACATGGCAGCAAAAATTTTCATAACATCTTTTCTGAAAAAGATTAAAACCGCAACAAGAGTGCCAAGGTGCACCATTATGTCAAAAAAGACTTCTTGCGTTGATTCTTGATGCATTGGAACATTTGCTAATACTTTATAAAAGTTCGAAGTAAATACCAGGTGGGCCGAACTCGAAATCGGCAAAAACTCACTTAATCCCTGAACTATCCCCATCAAAACAGCTTGTATAAAATTCATTTTTACGTATACTCCCGGATATTAAACTTCTTCTTCGTAATAACTTGCACAAGACGTTTGGGTTTCCCAAACAGAAATTTTATTTAACTGAACGATTTTCTCTTTCAATTTAGAATATATAAAAGCGGCAATCATTTCACTGCTTGGACTTTCGCCTTTGAATTCAGGAAGTTCATTTATGTCTTTATGATCAAGCAGATCCAATACAGCGTTTAATTCTTTTTTTAGAACTTTATAATCTATAAGAATATTACTCTTATCTAGTGTTTCGCCTTTTACGTAAGCTTCTACCATCCAGTTGTGCCCATGCTGATTTTCGCACTCGCCTTCGTAATTCAAAAGATGATGAGCCGCTGCAAAAAATGCCTGCGTTTTTATTTCGTACATATTTTTTCTCCTTCTTTTTAATGTAGGAATTCGTTATCGGTTAGTTTTTATGAATTTCAATATAATTATACTATAAACTCATATAAACAGACTAATTCGCAAAAAAAATTTAAATTTAACACATTGTCTGACGACATTAAAGATATGGAAACAAAATACTTAAAGAGTAAATATTGTAGTTTTGAAAACGGCAATCCACTTGAAATAATAGCGGATGTTAAGGATTATATAGGTAAATACGAATGTCCGATGCTTACAATTGATCTGAAAAAGCTGAACATAATGGAGGCAGCTAAGATTGCGGTTATGAGTTCAATAATTCATAATAAGAAGTATCCGGACGGGCAGCTTAAATGCAAAGCACAGTCAGCAATTATAAAAAATTTAATTTCACAAACAAGTACAAGAAACCTTGAGTTTGTTTTATAATTTTCTTAAGAAGGGAGAAAACTATAAAATGACAAATCACGCAGAAAAGGCTAAGGAATTATTCAAACAGGGTTACAATTGTTCCCAGGCGGTGTTTGGAGCATTTTGCGAAGAATTGGGAATGGATTTTGAAACAGCAATGAAAATCTCATCATCATTTGGCGGCGGCATGGGCAGAATGAGATAAGTCTGCGGAACGGTAAGCGCTATGTTTATGGCGGCAGGACTGCAATTCTGGGATCCATCACAGCCGAATGCTAAAGCAGAGCATTACGCAAGAATACAGGAACTTGCAAAAAAATTCAAAGAAAAAAACAGAAGTATAATTTGCCGGGAATTACTGGAAGGAATAGAGAGTTCTACATCCCCGCGTCCGGCAGAGAGAAACGAAACATACTATAAAAAAAGACCATGTGTTGAACTTGTAGGCGATGCTGCTGAAATATTTGAAAAATATTTAGAAGAAAACAAACACCAAAGTGCTGTCTGATTTTTATAAACCGAAACAGATTAAGCAATTTCTTTTTTCCACTCAGCATAAAAATAAAATGAAAGGGCAAGATAAACAGCCCACATAATTACAGTGGAAAAAGTTTTTGCGCCTTGAATTACAAGAAACAGCCACATAAAAAGGGATAATGCGTTCACGATCATCCATATTATCCACTGTTCTATACAGCGTTTTACAGTCAGATACATACCGACGATTGAGAGAAAAGCCGTTATACCGTCAGAAATAGGGGCTTTGTCGTTCATAAACCAAAGAATTATAATTGTAATCAGACTGCCGGTAATTGATATCAGGGATAAAACTATTCGTTTTTTTAGGGATAATTTTGTTTTAATTATTTCTGATTTATTTTTCTTAAGATGATTTCCCCAGCTAAAAAAACCGGCTATTTCCATAGGAATATAGTAAAAAAGATATAAAGCCAAATTACCGTATAATGCATTATGAAAAGCTAAATAACTGTAGCAGCCCGAACCTGCAAGGCCGAATATATAACAAGAACGCCTGCCTTTGCCGGCAATAACAGTATATAAAATTCCGCATACGGCAGATATTACAGCTATAGGGGAATCTTTTAGGATTACAGAATTTATCAATATAATAAAAATTACAGCCGCGAGCCACAAAGCTTCTGCTTGTTTCCAGCCGGTTAATTCTTTTTTTAAAAATTCTGTTATTTTCATAATCAGCATTGTATAATGAATTGAAATGAAAGTACAGCCGATATACACCAACAAATTTTTTAAGAAAGGATTAGAATTTGCCGCGAAAAAGGGGGCATTATTTACCACAACAGCCTCACTGGTACTTTCTACAGCTGTAAGACCGGCAGCAATT
>CALUYR010000058.1 GCA_944325045.1 Candidatus Gastranaerophilales bacterium | reverse complement strand
TACGACTAAAACGCTTGTCCCTTGGCCATTACGGCAAATTGTTCGTGTCGGGACAACGCTATAAACACATTTTTGAGAATTTTAAAAGAAGAAACATTAATGGATTCCCTTGTGGGGGGCAAGGTAAATGGCATCCTGAACTTACTTTTTCTTTAGCACAAAGAAAAAGTATGCAAAAAGAAAGCAAGACTGAAGGGCTGTCCGAACAATTATGTCATCCTGAACTTGATTCAGGATCTAGCCATCGTAACATTATACCGCTGCCTCAAAAGATTACCAATATAACCTCTACGTCACACACAGCGAAGCGTAAAGTAAGAGGAGACTTTGTCACTCATAGGGTTGCATTCACCCTCGCAGAAGTTCTTATCACCCTTGGCATTATCGGAGTCGTCGCTGCTATGACCTTGCCAACACTCATTACAAGTTACAAGGAAAAACAAAGAGTTACTCAATTGAAAAAAAGTTATTCTGTTTTGCAGCAAGCTTTTTTAAGAGCTGTTGAAAAACACGGTGATGCCCAATACTGGGATCTTACAAGTACAGATACAGGAGAAACTGATGAAAATGGAGAACAAATTCTTGATTATTCCGGGGCTGAAAAAGTTTTAGGATATCTCGCAGAAAATCTTAATTCTCAAAAACCTAAAGGAGATTTAACTTTTAAAATGCTTACCCTTGATGGAAAATGGTTAAATGGTGAAATATCTGACATCCCGCCCGAAAGATATCTATACTTAAATGATAACAGCATATTAGTTCCTGGTTGGGTCAATAATAATTCCCCATACGCCGGTTACGAAAACAATACGGATTTTATGATTGTCTTTCCGGAATGCACCAAAAGAGGTGAATGTAAGGTTGGTGTAGATATTTTTTATTTTAAATTATTCTACAACAAAGGATTTGTTCCAACCGGTGCTTTATCTATGGTTCCAAAATATTCAGAGCCATTTGAACAAGCTTGTAACAGAAAGTCAACCAGCAAATATAACGGAAGGGCTTGCACTGCCTGGGTTATATATAACGAAAATATGGATTATCTGCACTGCGATGATTTAAGCTGGGGCGGCAAGCATAAATGTAAATAACCCATGCAACCGGCATGAGCAGAATTAATCGCTGTGACTATTTGCATGTAAAAATTTTTCTTTATATAATAATATCGTCGTTATGACTAAAGAAAAGGAGAAAAATTATGTCAAGAAAACCAATTATTGCAGGAAACTGGAAAATGAATCTTCTAAAATCCCAAGCCAAAGAATTATTTGAAGGGATTAAAGATTACGTAAAAGATTACAGTGCAAAAGAATTGCCTACAATTGTAGTAGCACCGGTATTTACATCATTGGACGTTGTTGAAACAGTAGCTTGCAACTGCGGATGCGGCGGTAATAAAATTTCTATAGCAGCTCAAAACTGCCATTGGGAAAATTCAGGCGCGTATACAGGAGAAGTTTCTGTTGAAATGCTTAAGGATGCAGGCTGTTCTTACGTTATTATCGGCCACTCCGAAAGGAGACAATATTTCTCTGAAACAGATGAAATGATTAACAAAAAAGCAAAAGCTATTTTAGCCGGCGGCCTAATCCCTATCATCTGCTGCGGTGAAACATTGGAACAACGTGAAGCAGGAGTTACAGACTCCCACATCGCGTCTCAAATTAAAGCTGCATTAAGCGGACTTTCAAATGACGAAATCGCTAAATCCGTAATTGCTTACGAACCTATCTGGGCAATCGGTACAGGCAAAACATGCGATGCGGATGAAGCTAACAGAGTTATTGCTATGATTAGAAAAACAGTTGAATCTGTTTCTTCTTCTCAAGCTGCTGACTCAATCAGAATCCTTTACGGCGGCTCTGTTAAACCGGGAACTATCGCTGAACAAATGTCTAAGTCTGACATCGACGGCGCTTTGGTCGGCGGTGCAAGCCTTAAAGCTGACAGCTTTAACGAAATTATCGCAAACACTATGAAAGTTGCATGCAACGTTTAAACGTTTACATAATTTTATTAACTGAAAACGAGGCCTTTTATAAGACCTCGTTTTTGTATAATTATTTAAGATTAAACATTTTTATATCTTTTTCAATGGCTTTTTTCTGGTCAGCTAAATTTTTTTCTAACTTTGCAATTTCCTCGGTCTCCAATGCTTTCATCGCTTCAAAACGTGCCCGCTGAAGATCCGTCAAACTCTTGTTGCTTAAACTGTCGTTTAATGCCTCAAGCCTTTTTTGAGCATTTTTATATGCCATAAGATTGACGCCTACCGCCTTAATAGCCTCATTTTTTACCTGATCGGTCATGTTATTCCCCTTTCCTTAAAATTTTTCCGCTCGTGCTAATAATATAAAAAATTTTTTCTGCCCCAAATTGCTTATATTGTTCTAAATATTACGAAATGTAACAATTTGCAAATAGATCGAAAATATATTGGGTATATATATTTTATATATATAAGAAAGAAAGAAAAGAGCTTTAACATGGGTACGAACGGTGTAAATCTTAATTCCTTATCCTTGGCAGAGAAGATAAAACTACTCCGCCAGCAGCAGGGTAACGGCCAAAAAACAGTCGGGCAAACGCAACCCCAGACTGATAAGATGAACACGTCTATATTTTCATCAAACACCCAGACAAGATCAGTAAATTCACAGCAATCAACTACTGCAAACGCTCAAACACGTACTGTTAATTCACAACAAACAACAGGCGGGGTACTAAACAGAACCGTAAACGCACAGCAAGCGACATCTGTAAACACCGGAACATCAACCACCGGAACACAACCAAAAACCTCGATGCAAAGAGCATTAGAAAATGCTCAAAATTCTGCTGCTTCAGCAAAACCATCATACGAAAATCCGGGACAGCTGCAAACAAAACAGGAAATTACGCAGGCCTTAACCGAATTACGCACAAAAATGATGACAGAGGGTACGAACGGTAAACTTGAAGGCTATGAAAGAATATTAGAATCAAAATTAGATAAACTTGATGAAGAAGCAAAAACAAACGGAGCAAATGGTCAGGATTCAACAAATCCTCTGCGGAAACAAAATTCCGGAGCCAGTGCAGCGGACGCCTCAGCAGCTCAAGCAGAAGCAGAAGCCGGAGGAAAAGAGGTTCAAAACGAACAGAAAACGTCTGAAAGCAATACCAAAGAAGCTCAGTCTCTGCAAAAATCCGCAAAATCAGAGAGAAAATCTTTACAAAAAGATGAAAAAGCATTAGACAAACAAATGAAAACCGCTCAAAAGAACCTCGACAAAGGCGGTAAAGAAATTAACGAAATCAGCGCAAAAATGGATGAAAACCAGGTTCAGATAGACGCAGCGCTTTCTGAAATACAAACTCTTCAAACTGCCGGCGCTGACAGCACTGGTGTTGGAGAAAACAGCGCATTTTCACTTAAACTTGCAGGCGAAGATCAGGGTAATCAGGCCGGAGAAACAAAAGGAATGAATGCAGGTGCTTCAACAGGAGGAGCTTCTGCCGGAGTAACAACAAGCAACTCAACAGACTCAACCGAAAGCGCCGCTAAAGTTCAATCTCTACAGGCTCAAATTGATGAAAAAGTTGCTGAAAATACAGAACTTGGTATCAAGATGGATACAGTGCAAACTTCTAACAATAAAAATGTTAGAACAATGAACAACACTGTTAGAATGAAACAAAAATATTATACTAAAGTTGAAAAAAATCTGAAAAAAGATGAGGAGGCAACCAATAAGGCAATAGAAGTTGAAAAGAAAATCGAAGATATAGCAGTAACAGTTCAAAAAGTTGGTGATATAACTAATAAGGTTGGGCAGGTCACCTACCACGCAGGTGTAGCACTTTCTTCTAACCCGACAACTGCAGCTGCCGGTCAGACAATGATGAGAGTTGGTACAACTGTACAGAAAGTTGGTACTCAAACTGAAAACATTGGAAAGATAGGTCAGGCAGCATCGCAAACTGCACAAGCTGCAACATACGCTGCACAGGGAGATATAGGTAAAGCATTGACAACAGCAGGATCAGCTATTCAAACAGGAGCCGCAGCTGCTAAAGCAACCAAAAACATGGACAAAACAATGGAGCAGCTTGACGAAAAACTTCAAGAAGGCCTGGAAAAATCCGCAACAGCCGCAGCAGCTCAGGAAGCCGCAAAGCAAGCAGCAGAATCCGGTGCACTTAATGGCATGACAGAAAAAGAATACGCTAAAAATGCTAAAGCTCAATTAGATGGACTTGTTGAAAATAATACCCTTGACAGAGGAAACTTGGCATCAATAGTAGATGGAGAAAATGCCGGTGAGCAAGTTAACGGTATGCTTGATAAAGAAAACTTAGCAACAGCAGCATCAGACAGAGCGGCAAAACAAGCACAGCAAAACGCCGGCAAAGGCGGAGGCGAATCTCTATTCAATAAAGCAGGAGACTGGCTTGCAGATAACGGAGAAAAAGCCGGAGAACAGTTAAGCCAATTAGGTCAGAAATACACAGCTAAAAATCAATCTCAAACGCAGCAAACTCAGCAAACACAAACTCAACAGGGTCAATATGCAACAAGACCTGATTTCAGCAACAGACGGGCTCAGGCAATGAGAAAAGGCATTCTATAATAAATATACAATTCCCATAAATAATTATATTGAAAGAAGCTATTATGTACTTAGCTTCTTTTATTTTTATCCCAAAGATTCCGTAAGAAATCCTAAAACGCCCGAACAAAAACAAAACAGCTTAAAATGATAAAAAATTAATAAAATTTAACCAAATAATCTAAAATATCACATTTATGCTACAATTAGAGAAGATTAAGGAGGGAATTATGTCGGAATTTTATTTTATGAACGGGAAGTTTGTGGAAGCAGAAAAAGCTTTTATCCCGGTAAGAACCCACGCTTTTTTATATGGTACTGCTGTTTTTGAAGGAATAAGAGCATACTGGAATGATGAAGAAAAACAACTTTACATTTTCAGAGCAAAAGAACATTATGAAAGACTTATCCGCAGTGCAAAAATTATGTATATGGAAACGCCTTATAATGTCGACGAATATTGTGATATAACTAAAAAATTAATGGCTAAAAACAATTATAAACAAGACGCATATATGCGTCCGACATTGTATAAATCCGCTCAAAAAGTAGGCCCGGGGTTATTTGATAATGAGGATTCCTTCCTGATAATCTCCAATAAAATGGGGGATTACATAGATACATCTAAAGGCTTAAAAGTCTGCGTATCAAGCTGGAGAAGAAACAGTGATAACGCAATACCTCCAAGGGCAAAGGTATCAGGCGGATACGCAAATGCCGCTTTAATTAAAACAGACGCGCACAATGCAGGTTTTGACGATGCAATAGTGCTTGATGAAGCAGGAGAAGTTACGGAAGGTTCTGCAATGAACTTGTTCCTCGTTCAAAACGGCAAGCTCATTACAACAACTAAAACCGATAACATTCTTGTTGGCGTAACCAGAAACACTATAATAGAAATTGCCAAAGACCTTGGTATCGAAACAGAAGAACGCGCAATTGACAGGACAGAATTGTACATTTCCGATGAAGCGTTCTATTGCGGTACCGGAGCTCAGGTAAGCCCGATTACAAGTATAGACAACAGAGTACTCGGCGACGGAAAAGTCGGCCCGGTTTCAAAAGATTTGCAAAAATTATACTTCGATATTGTCAGAGGCAAGGTCGCTAAATATAAACACTGGTGCATGCCGGTTTATTAAAAACTTTATTGAATTTCCACAAGCCCTCCGGTTAAGGCGGACTTGTGGAATTAATTAAAAGGATATTTATATGATTTCTTTTTTAGGGAAGTGTACCCAGAATTTTATAAAATGCTTGAAATATTTCTTTACGGGCCAGTTGAAATTCTCATCGGTAATTGATCAGGCTGTCTCACTAAGCTATGATTCACTTTCCATCTCACTTATAATTTCATTTATAGCAGCCTCGGTAATAACCATCCAGGTTGCAAAACAGTTTTTGATGTCCGGAGCAGAGGCTTATATTGGCGGGACAATAGCAATTGTACTCATAAGAGAAATTGCACCGGGTTTTGTAGCGCTCGCCATAGGAGCCCGGGCAGGAACGGCAATTTCCGCGGAAATTGCGAACATGCAGGTTCCGGAGCAGGTTGATGCCATAAAAACACTGAAAGTTGATCCTGTCGGATATTACTTTACACCAAGGATTACAGCCGCCGCAATTACAGTTCCGATGGTTGTATTACTGGCGGAATTTATCGGGATTGCAGGAGGAATGCTTGTTTCAAAACTTACTATTGATCTTCATCCTCAAAGATACATGTTTTCAGTCTGGTCTTGGCTTTCAACGCGTGATATTTACATAAGTTTGCTTAAAGGCTCAATTTTCGGGGGATTAATTTCGCTTGTATGCGCAACCCAGGGTTACGAAACTCACGGAGGCGCTAAAGAGGTAGGCATTTCCACAACCCAGGCCGCTATTTTATCAACAGTTTACATGCTTGTTGCGGACTTCCTCGTTAATCTCATTTTTTATATTGCAAAATAATTATTCCCCGGGAAACTTCACAAACTGCTTTTGAGGTTTCTGCTGTCTTGGTTTTGAATTTTGAGGTTCATAATAAGGCATGTTTCCTGACGCAAGTTCAATAAGTATTCTTGGATATTCTATTACATAAAAAAACGGAAGTTTTATAATATCAGCAATTTTATACACGGCAGGATTGCCGGCAAAAGAACCGCCATATAATGAAATTTGAATTTGACGGCCAGCATGCCAGCCGAGCAGCAGAATTATTATAATAATAATTAATGCAATAATTTGTTTGCGTTTATCGCTGCCATCATTTAGCATATAATAGATTATAACATATTTTATTCTGAACTCAATAATGAAAAATTACAACAAAGCATTCTTTGCTTTGCGCCAGAGTTTGTCATATTCTTCAAACGAGTACTCTGTCAAAGGCTTGTCGGCAAGCTCTTCCATTTTTCTAAATCGTGCCATGAACTTTTTGTTAGCTCTTAAAAGCGCCTGTTCAGCGTCAATTTTATTCCACCTGGCAAGGTTTACGACAGCAAATAGAATATCGCCGAACTCTTCTTCCATTTGGTCTTTATCATTATTTTTTTCAGCCTCTTTAAATTCGTCGAACTCAGAGAAAATACATTCGTATAAAGATTTTTCATCCGGCCATTCAAAACCGGTTTTAACAGCTTTTTTACTAATTTTTTGAGCACTCATCAATGCTGACTGGGATTTGGAAATTCCATCCATAACAGATTTTCTGTGCTTCTTTTCTTCCTGCTTTAGCTTGTCCCAATTATCCGTAACATCAGCCGCGGAATTTACTTTTACATCGCCAAAGACATGCGGATGTCTGTGAATTATTTTTTCCTTAATCCCTCTTGCAACATCTTCAATATTAAACTGTCCTTCCTCTTCGGCGATTTGAGCATGCAAAACTACCTGCAGCAACACATCACCAAGTTCTTCCCTAAGGTGTTTCATATCTCCGCTTTCCATCGCATCAACTGCCTCGTAAGCCTCCTCAAGCATATTGGGTTTAAGGGTTTTATGTGTTTGCTCACGATCCCAAGGACAACCGTCCGGAGCCCTCAGTTTAGCTATTACTTTTACAAATTCTTCAAACTCTTTTGTTTCCATAATTCAATTTTATCATAAAATCTCAAACAAAAGTATAATTTTTTTCTCAAAGAATACTCCAAAAGGTTGATGGATATATTAGTAGCTGTGCTATTCTAATATGTGTAAAGTTGTTACAGTGAAAGAAAGGATTATTAGAATGGCATTTTCAATTAAAAGCATTGCGCCTCGTCTTTTCAACAGTACAAAATATGAGACCAGCGTTGCAAGAAATTCAAACCCTATAGGGAAGGAAATTACAAATCCGTTTGCAAAATCAGGTATGAAAATGGATGTTTTGACAGCGGATGTTTTTGGTACAGCTTCTAAAGCTGACACTTCTAACTCAATTATTTCCAAAACAAAAAGAATGTATTCTACATTTGTAGGATCAATTAACAATTTCGGGAATAGCATTAAACAAGGTATTGAATCAATCGGAGCATTCTGTAACAGAATTAAAAATAATGTTACCGGGTTCTGGGACATGCTGAATAACACAAGAGTTCCAAGTCTTTATGATGCAGGACGCGTTATTAAATCTAAATGGGATGCTGCTAACTACAGCAAAGATGTTCAAAAATATGCAGCCTTGCCGGTATCCGATTTGAAGAGTAAGTTAGTTAATGAATTGAGCATGAATATTGCTGCATAGGAGGAAATGAATTATGAACATGGATAACGTAAGAAAAATTATAGATGCATTGTCAATTCATACAGATCCTGAATCTATCAACGTTTTGAATGAAGTTGGCACCAACTCATCAATTGATGAAGTCAGAGAATTAACTTCCCGTGCACTTGTTAAGAAAAATCTGCACGACTCGCTTGAAGTTGTTATATCAAATTCAGGTAAAGGTATTAACGACCTAAGCACAGTTGTTGCAATGAGTACAATTAACGAACTTCTTGCACTCGAAGATAAAACAGAAGCAATTAAAATATTAGAGGACACAGTCAACAATCATACTGAGGAAGATGTAAGAGATAATGCGCGCTCAGTTAAAGCATTAATGGCGTTAAGCTGCTAGGGAATTTGCTATTGTAGTGATTTTATATATATTAATAAAACAAAATCCGTCGGTTATATGGACGGATTTTGTTTTTTACGAAAATTTATTTATTATTCAGTCTGAATTGTCAGGTTCATAAGCTCTATATCGTCATAATCTATATATGCCCGTTGAAAAAGATTTACCCCGGTTTGAATTGTTATTTCATTAATCTGATCGGGCTTTATAAGTGAACGCGGAAGTTTAATTTTCTGGTTATCACCGTTAAGCTTAATCTCTGCAATTTTTCTTCCGTTAAAAAACACTTCAGGCGGGCTGGAGTATGAATTTCTTATACTGTTTTGGCGCATTGAGCGCGCCATTTTGGTGTCTATTCCGATAATTGAACCTATAACCAAAAAATTGTTATAAGCCAATGTATTAGCAGCCATCATAAATCTTTTAGTGTAAGAAGGCCCGATTGCCTCAACACGAAATTCGCCGGCGTTTGCAGAGTCGTTGGAGAAATTATCATCTCCCAAATGCAGCATATCAGAATCGATTACAACATCCATAGCAGCGCTTTTTTGGATACCCAGCACCATAGGTTTTGCGGCAATTTCCTTATTTATAGTAACAGAAAAAGGCCGATATCCTTCTTTTTTCACAGACATGATCGTGTCATCCTTCACATCAGTATTCAAGTTAAAATTGCCGTTGTTATCGGTATAGGTTTTGTAACCCTCTTTAGGCAGCGAAACCTGCGCTCCTGATATCGGAGAATTTGTCTTTGCATCTACAACCTTGTTGCCAAGCCCGATTTCACTAACACCGCCGGTTAAAGGTGCACAATAAGCCGGCATCAGCAGTGTAAAAAACATTATTAATACAAATATTTTTTTCATTAGTCCTCTTCTGATTACTGTATGATTTTAATTTGAAAGTTATTCAATACAAATCCTTCTTTATGTTATATTTTAATTATATTAAAAAAAAAGTAAATATTTTAAACCAAAATTGAAAATAATTTATTGATATTTATT
>CALUYR010000057.1 GCA_944325045.1 Candidatus Gastranaerophilales bacterium | reverse complement strand
ACCTGAAAAATAACTACCGTTCAACAAACAATATTGTCAACGCCTCAAACCAGATGATTAACTGCTATAATATTATTTCTGTGTATGATAAACCCCATGAAAAAATTACAATACACGCAGCCCCGACAGATAAAGCAGAAGCAGAATTTATAGCAAGTTCAATAGAAAATCTTATCGGAGGACACAGCTTTTTCTCAATTGATTCAGAAAGATCTTCCGGGCAGGAAAACGATTACTCTTTTTCAGACTTTGCAATTCTATATAGAACTTCCTCACAGCTCCCTCCTATAATAGAGGCGCTTAAAAGAACCGGCATGCCTTTCGTAAAACTTTCAAACGACTTACTATGCGAAAATAAAACCGTAAGAGAACTGTTAACTCTTTTAACAGATGAAATAGCTGTAAGCAGCCAGATTGAAAATTTATACGAAGAGTTCAGCGGCAAAATAGATGATTATATTTTAAAATATCTCTTAAATCTTGCGCTGGAGCATAACAATAAAAATGATTTTATTCATGAAATCTCTTTTTTGACAGAAGCCGATACTCTTGACCCGCGAGCAGACCGAATAAGATTAATGACACTTCATGCCTCAAAAGGCTTAGAGTTTAAATGCGTATTTATAGCCGGGCTTGAAAATGAAATTCTGCCTTTATACCGCGCAAAATCTGAAGAGGAAATTGCAGAAGAACAGCGACTTTTATATGTAGGTATGACCCGCGCAAAAGAAAGACTATTTCTTACAAGGGCCATTAGGCGTAAATGGCTTGGAACATTCAGAAACTTACAAATTTCACCGTTTTTAGCAAAAATAGAAGAAGATCTGCTTAATTTCAGCAAATTTGAAAAACAGTTTAAAGAAAAGGACAATTCAGAACAGTTAAGCTTATTTTAATCATCACGGGAACGCCGTTTTATAATCCGGTTTTATAACCCGGACTTAAAAATTAAAATAAATCTTATATAATGGCAAATTAAAAATTTCACAGGATTTATACAAAGTATGAGAATAAATCCTAAAACAAACTTGCCAAATTATATGCATATAGTGGATGAGAAACTTATAAGAGGCAAAGCACTGATCTCTCCCTACAGAATTTACAAGATTAAAAAACAAAATATAACGCAGATAATAGATTTACGAAACACATCAACGATAAAACGGCCGATTGAAAAATTTTTCTGCAAGATATTCGGCATAAAATACGTTAACTGCAAATATCCCCACAGATTAAAATACGTACCGGACATGGACTTTTTTAACGGAATAAACGAACTAATCAGGAAGAATAAAGGCAAAACCTATATTCACTGTGAATACGGCAAGAGAAGAACCGGAATAAGCGTAGCAATATACGAACAGCAGTACACAAAGAAAGACAAATACAGTATTCTTAGAAATATGATAGATATCGGCTATAAAGAACTGAAGTTCAAACCAAAATCCGCCAAAGCCCTAAGATTAAAAACAATATTTAATGATTTTTTAAAAAAATATTATCCTGATGACATTGAAGAAATATACCAAAGACTTAACCTGCTAAAGACTTAATATTATCTGCGGCAAGTAGGTTGACGAAAAATATTAAAACTAAACATCAACTTCTACAAAATCATCTTCCGATGGCATTTCAAAATCAGTTGTAAATGTTTTCTGATGGCAATCTTTGCATAGTACCATAATATTATCCGGGGTAGAAGGCCCTCCATCAGTATGTCTTTCAATATGATGGTATTCAGGCTCCTTATAATCTTTAAAAACATACCCGCACATTTCGCATTCAGGATGACGGCTGAATAATGCAATTTTTTCCTCATTGGTTATTTGTCTTTTTATATCTCTTTCAACAAGTTTATGTTCCTTAAGGAAAGCCTCTTTAACAAGCTTAAGCCTCAATGCAATAATACGTTTTGACCAGCCGCCTCTTACATTATCATAAAACTTTTGATATAAAGAATTAGATCTACGCCAATCTTCACAGTAAACACAACCATGAAAATCTTTTACAAATTTACCTATAATTTCTTCTTTTCCATGTAAAACATACTCTTTCTTTAATTCAGACACAAGAGAATAAACAGTTAAAACCCATGCGTGTTTTTCCAAATGTCCGTATTTATCTTCAGGAAAGCATCTTCTCAAATAATCTAAAGTACTTTCAACCTCTTTTACAATAGCATCATTTTCCGAAAGGTCTTTATTATCTGACATAAAAGAATATATATAATCAGATCCGCTCTCACTCGGCCCATCCGTCTCAAATTTTAATATACGCATTACGTCAGGATACGCACCGTATCTATCCTGATTTATTGCAATAGAATTTTGCATAAAAGGATGTTTAGCAAGTTTTCTCATAACTTTTACAATATTTCCCGGCAAAGCATTCATCCGTTCTCCGATTGATAAAGGCTTGCCTCTTTGCAGTCTTGAAAACAACATTCTAATCCTTTCATCATCATAATTTCTGATGAGATGAATACTCAATTCATAATCAAGAAATTTTTCACGTAAATCTTCAGAAAGCTCAGAAAACCTCAATCCATCTAATTTTTCTCCGGAAAATTTGCCGTTTAAACCAAATTTCCCCTGATGAAAATCCATAATAGTTCCGAGTCTTTGCTGTCCATCAATTATATAAAAATAATCATCTTTTTGGTTTATAAAAAACATCGGCATAGGTTCAGATTTTAATATTGTATCAATTAAACACTGCTTATCTTCCCGAGACCAAGCATCAGCAGGTCTTTGATAATCATAATCTACTTTGTACTTATCATAATTTACAATATAATCACGAACTTTAGCCATTTTTCATACCTCTAAAAAGAAATTATAATATAAATATAATAATTTTATATAGCCTTTCGGCTATTTTTTAGCAGGCTAAATCTTAAAAAATAAAAAAGTTAAAAACTTTCAATTCTTCTTATAAATGTGAAAGCAGAGGCAACGACATTAAAACTTATCACCAAATAGATTTGTTGAAAAAATTTGTACTCCAGAGATGTTTAAGATTGTTTGAATGATTGATTGCCTAAATTTAAGAAAAGTTATTTAGACTATATTGTTTGCGAAAATTCAACAAATGACTTCTTTCTTATTGTGTCTGCATGCATTTTTAACTCTTTAGGTATACCTGCAGCATATTCATCAAAACATGCAACAACGGTATGTATTCCATTAATTCTGGCAACTTTAATTGCTGGTTTTATATCAGTATCTTTTGATAGTAAAATTATTTTATCAACTCTATTTTCATAAGAAAGTTGTGCAATATCCAAGCCAATCAACATGTCAACTTGTTTTTGATTAATAGATATTGTACCATCCTCACAAACATTACTTATTTTTAATATACCTTTTCTAAGTGCAACATATTCCTCTAGTGATATAGTATCAATAAATTTTCTTGCTTTGTTGTAAATAGAATCGTATTTTCTTTTGTTTGCAAGATATTTTTG
Organism: Candidatus Gastranaerophilales bacterium; assembly: GCA_944325045.1. Taxonomy (GTDB): domain Bacteria; phylum Cyanobacteriota; class Vampirovibrionia; order Gastranaerophilales; family Gastranaerophilaceae; genus UBA1221. The sequence goes on along the minus strand of CALUYR010000057.1, from coordinate 6,236 downwards.
CTTAACATTGTCTTTTGTTTCTTGTGTAACATTGCGTCTGTCTAATTCGTTTTCGATGTCGTTCTGACTTAATGGAGGTGCAGTATAAATAAAAATTCGGTATAATTCCTCTTCGTCAAAGTTTACAAAATATTTGATCGAAGATAAAAGTTTGCTGTTGATGTTGTAGTCGAAATTCGTTACACCTGTTTTCTTGGTAACAGCTTCTAATTCTTGTCTATAATTATCCCAGTCGATAAAAATGGCAACTTTTTTTTCATATTTCCCCTATATAATTTAAAACCGCCCTAAACTTTAACGGGCGGTACGTCTCCATACTAAACGTATGGCACATTTTCATTATTTCATATTTTTAACAAAAAATCAAGTATTAATTAACTAATTTAATGAAAATTAATTAATTATATGGTTTATTAATCAAAATGAGCAGCCATGGCTTTTAACTATTAGTTGTTTTGGGTATCTACCTTGTTTGAACAAATGAAGAGGCGAAAAGCAGCATTATGACAATAAAAAAAAGAAGCTTTAAATAAGCCTCTTGATTAAATGGTGGAGCGTAGGGGACTTGAACCCCTGACCCCCACACTGCCAGTGTGATGCGCTACCAACTGCGCTAACGCCCCTTTTTACGATTTGCCGGGAGTATATCGCCGGTTTATGAAATTTTCATATTTTTACTATATCACAAACATAAAAATAATTACCTATTTTGAAATAATTCAGGTACGTCTTTTGAAGAAATTTCTTTTCCTCTTATAAAAAGTTTATCACCGTCTGCAATTGATATACCACAAAAGCATTCCCGAAGAGTTTTCAAATCTTTAACTTGAATATATGGTCCTTTCTCAGATTTTCTATATTCCGAGAATAATGTCCAGGTATCCTTATCTAAGGAATAATGATAATGGGTCTGGGAATTTGCATACCGGTGCCGCTCAAATAATGAAATATTTTTTACCCTCGCAAAAAATATTTTTTTAAATCTTTCAAACTGCTCTATTGAATAAGGATAATTTTCGCCGGTTTTACTGCCTATAAGCAATCCTCTTTCAGGATTTTTTACAAAACGAAAAAGAGAATTGGCAATGTTTAAAAAATTCTTTTTATTAGTGTTATCGTCCCAAAAATGAAACCCCTCTGCTTCCTTAAACGGAACAACCAGCCCGCCGCCTGTGCAGGTTCTTATTTCTTCCGAATAAAACTGGTCAGCTTTCAAAATATTTGGCACATTATGCCAAAAGCCGATTTTATTCTTTTTCGGTAAATGGCAATACGTAAGCCTGTCTACAAAGTTAATATTTGAGGTAAATGAAACAGATTTTTTATCCATACTCTTATTTAAATTACAAACATAAAAATTTTTGCCCTGATATTTTACAGTTTTTATAAAAACAACACGCAGCAAAATTAAAAATCCAATAATAAACAAAAGTTTTATAAACATTAAAAAGTTGCCCAAATATACAATCAAAAATTATACTTTAATAAAGCAGGAAATTTTTTTTAAAAAGAGAGTGTATGGAAAAAGAAAGAAACGGGTTCTATTTTGAACTGCTTGACTTATTGAAGCAGGATCCTGACAAAAGGTTTTATGCTGAAAACGGCGATCTGCTAAGAAACAAAGTTTCCGAATGCGCCATGAATATGGATAAAGATTTAATTAAATTATTATTATCCAGTGAAAAAATCAAGGCAAAATTTTTTAAGGATATTGAAGGAATATTGGTTTTTGATAAAACTGAATTTGGCTGGGCTGTTAATAATAAAGCTTTCTTGAAGGATTCGTATACAAGATTTAAAAATACTATAGGATTAATCGACGGCAGCGAACAATTTATAACCTCCAAAGATGATGTTGTGCTGTCTTTTCCTTATAAGGACTGTATTTTAGAAGGCGGACAGACAAAAGAAGATCAAAACAGAGACGAGATTTATTACAATAAACTTCTGGCACCTGATGATATAGACAGACTGCTTGCGCCAAAAGTATTTACTGAGGCAAAGCGCTATACCCAAAACGGGGTTGAAAATATCACTTCATTTGATGAAAATGATAACCTTTTAATAAAAGGGAATAATTTACTTGCATTATCTTCTATACTAAAACGATATGAGGGCAAAGTAAAATGTATATATATTGATCCTCCGTATAATACCGGCTCAGACAGCTTTAATTACAACGATAATTTTAATCATTCAACCTGGCTTGTTTTCATGCAAAACCGGCTTGAGATAGCCAAAAAATTATTAGCGGATGACGGAACAATTTTCATCAGCCTGGACGACAAAGAAGCCCACTACTGTAAAGTATTGGCCGATAATATCTTTGGCCGGGAAAACTTTATTGCAGATATTTGCCATAAAGCAAGAAGTTCAATTTCAAACGACAAAATTATTTCCTCAAGTCATAACCATATACTCTTTTACGGGAAAAACGAAAGATTAATTTTCTCTAAAAAAGAAGAATACGGGATTTCAAAAGATTTAAGCACATTTACGGAAAAAGACGAAAACGGGTATTATAAACTTGTGCCCGTAGACGGCCCGGGAGGTGCAGAAAAAGGAAACCCTTACTACGAATTTCTTGGGATAGAAGGGTTCTGGAGATTTTCACAACAAAAAATGCAGGAAATGTACGACAACGGTCTCATCGTAAAAAAAGGAAATTCCTTACTTCAAAAATACTACAAATCAAAAGCCGAAAAACAGCGACAGACTATTACAACCTGGTGGGATGAAGGATATTTAACATCAAGCGCAACTGCTCAGTTAAAACAGTTAATGGGAGATAAATGCTTTAAAAACCCGAAAAATGAAAGCTTAATTGAACTAATTCTTGAGTTTGCAACAAAAGAAAATGACATTGTGCTAGACTATCATCTGGGCTCCGGAACAACCTGCGCCGTTGCTCATAAAATGAAAAGACGCTATATCGGTATCGAACAACTTGAATATAACGAGAATAATCCAATAAACAGACTCGCAAAAATTATCAACGGAGAAGATAACAACAGCATGGTTGCAATAGCTCATAACTGGCAGGGAGGCGGAAGCTTTGTATATTGCGAATTAAAAGAACTTAACCAAAAATACGTTGATGAAATTCAAACAGCTGACGATAATAAGTTGAATGAATTGTATAAAGAAATCATTAACTCGGAATTTATAAACTGCAAAGCAGACTTCAACAAATTAGAAGAACATGGGCAGGAATTTTGCAAACTGTCATCAGAAAACAAAAGAGATTTTTTAATAAAAATATTGGATAAAAATATGCTTTATGTAAACTATTGCGACATTGACGACAAGGATTTTGCGGTAAGCGACACGGAAAAAGCTTTTACAAAAAGCTTTTACGGAGATAATTAAATGACGTTTTTATATCAACAATTAGATACATTACAAATTGCAGGAGCTTATGAAGATTTTCCAAAATTTATTGAAGAAAATCTTACCTCCTCGTTTGAACTAAGACCATATCAAAAAAAAGCGTTTCAAAATTTTATAACATACTACGAAAACAAAAATCTAAGAAACCAAAGCAATAACTATCCGCTGCAAGTACTGTTTCACATGGCAACCGGCAGCGGGAAAACAGTCATTATGGCCGGTTTAATTATTTATTTATACTGCTTGGGGTACAGAAATTTCCTATTCTTCGTCAATTCAGACACTATCATTAAAAAAACAAAAGAAAATTTCCTTAATTCCGCATCTTCCAAATACCTTTTTGCCCATACAATTAATATAGCCGGAAACTATGTAAAAATCAGAGAAGTTGATAATTTTCAGGATACTAACAAAAATGATATAAATATCTGTTTCACAACAATTCAGGGACTGCATACAAAACTAACAACCGTGTATGAAAACAGTATAACCTTTGAAGATTTCAAAGATAAAAAAATTGTCTTAATTGCAGATGAAGCCCATCATCTGAATGTAGAAACACGCAAAAACCGCAAAACTCTCACAAATGAACAAGAAAATCAACAAAATTGGGAAACAACAGTAAATACAATATTTAAGTCGAATAAAGAAAATATTCTCCTGGAATTTACAGCAACATGCGATCTTGAAAATCCTAACATTAAAAATGCTTATAAGCAAAAAATAATCATAGACTATCCTCTCAAAAATTTCCGCAAAGATAAATATTCCAAAGAAGTTGAAACACTATCAGTCGGTCTGGATTTAGATGAACGGGTTATTCAGGCTGTTTTACTAAGCCAGTACAGATTAAAACTCTTTCAGCAAAATAACCTCACTATAAAACCGGTTATTTTATTCAAGCACAAAACAATTACTGAAAGTGCAAAATATAAAAAACATTTCCATGATCTGATCTTAAATTTAACACCAGAAAAATTGCTGTCCATAAAAAATTTATCAACTGCACCGGTTGTAAAAAAAATGTTTGAATTTTTCGAACAAAAAACAACCCCTGAAAACCTCGTCGAAGAACTAAAACAAGATTTTTCGGAAGATAAATGCGTCTCAGCTAATGATGATAAAGATGTTAAAAATCTACAAATACAAATTAATACATTAGAGGACAGAAATAATCTGATAAGATGCGTATTTGCGGTAAACAAGCTCAATGAAGGGTGGGATGTCCTGAACTTATATGATATAGTAAGGCTTTATGAAACGCAAAGCAAAAAACAAGACGGAACTCCTGAAAAACAAACTATTCAGGAAGCACAGTTGATCGGCAGAGGTGCAAGATATTGTCCTTTTGTACTGCCTGATTATGCAGACAAATTCAGACGAAAATTTGATAACGATTTAGAAAATGACTTAAGAGTATGTGAAACATTATACTATCATTGCCAGCATAGCAGATCATACATAACAGAACTGCGCAAAGCTATGCAAGACATAGGTCTTGAAGATCCAAACACCAAAGTCATAAAATACGAACTGAAAGACAGTTTCAAACAAACAGAAATATACAACAGCGGATTTGTATTCGAAAATTCTCGGCAGGTGAAACATTCAGACAATCTTATAGAAGATTTTCCGCACCTGAAAAACAAACCTGTTAATATTGTATTCCCGGGCGGGGAAAGTACATCGGTTATACTGTTAGACGATACGGAAAATTATAATAAAGAACTAAGTGTTGCAAAATATCCTACAGAAATTTTATTCAAAAATATTGACTACCGTATATTAAACAAAGCATTAAGAAAATTTGAAAACCTGACATTTGACAAATTAAAGAAAAAATACATAAACCTACAGTCAACAAGAGAATTTTTGACAGATGACAATTACCTGGGCAATATCCAAATGATACTATACACACCGCAAGAAAAAGAAATTAGCCAATCTCAATATTTTCAAGCCGGCAAAAACATCCTTGAAAAAGTATCAAAGTTAATCAGTAAAAAAGATGACCAATATATTGGGACAAAAGAGTTTAAAGCAAAGAAGCTAAAAGACATAATAACAGATAAAAAAATACAAATAGCTGTAAAAAACAATGACGGCTGCGGGATTTCACAAAAAGACTGCAATGATGAGGAATTAAGACTGAACTTATCAGATAAATCCTGGTTTGCATTTAAGGACAATTACGGAACAACCGAAGAAAAAGCTTTTGTGAAATATTTCGGTAATTATATAAATAAAATTCGGGATAAATACGATGATATATATTTAATCAGAAACGAACGCCAGCTAAAATTATTTTCATTTCAAGAAGGCAGACGTTTCGAGCCTGACTACATACTAATACTAACCAAAAGCGGCGAAAAACCTAAATATTACCATATTTTTATAGAAGTAAAAGGAACCATATATCTTGAAACAGACAAATGGAAAGAGGTTTTTCTGCTTGAAATAGAAAAAGAAGGATCAATCTTGATTGCAAATGATGATAAATACAAAATCATAGGATTACCGTTTTATAACACCGATGAACGGTATAATGAATTTGACAACGAATTTTTAAATCTAATGCAGCAGACATAAAAAATTTATTAATAGTTTTTGAGATATAATTTTCTATAAAACGTAAAGTATAATAAAAAAATATGAATATATCTAATTTAAAAATTACAAATATAAAAAATAAGTATTTACTATTAAGTACAATAATTTCATTTGCAATAAGTCTATTCTAAGTTATATACAAAAAATACAGACGGTAACAACTACGTTACCATAACAAAAAATGGCAATACTGAATGCATTAACATCACTGAAAACATAAACCTTGTTAAAGATGA
>CALUYR010000056.1 GCA_944325045.1 Candidatus Gastranaerophilales bacterium | reverse complement strand
CTGCATAGATTATTAACAAAAGCCAGATATTTGGATACAAAAGCGAAACTACATGTTCAGTAAAAACAAAGTTAGTCGAGAATAACTGTGGAATACAGTTTTTAAACAAATCAAGCCTGTAAGATAAATTCGGTTTTCTGAAAACATAGTTAGCAGGATGAACTATAGTTTGTATATTAGGATTATAAGTACATCTGCATTTAATTTTAGAAAGTAAAAGACTGTATTTTAACTCGGAATTAACGTTTTTAAAATCAACATCACCTATTTTGTCGACAATATCACGTTTAATAATAAATACCCCGGAATCCGCGCGGGCAGCTAAGCCGAACAGTGAACGGGCACGTCTTAAAAAATTCATGTGATACTTTTGGTAGGAAGCCTTGATTCTGTCGATAATTCCTAAGCAATCAATTTCAATAACCGTTTCACCGCTGATAACACTTTCTTTTTTCAAAGAAGCATTAACTATGGATAAGAAATTTGTGGCAATACTTCTGTCTCCGTCAAGAAATACGTAAGAATCAATATATTCATTGTCAGATAATTTTTCTAACAAAGTAGAAATCGCCTGATCTTTACCAATAGTACCTACACCTTTTATGTCAATAACATGAACAAAATTTTCTTCAACAAACAATTCCTGAGAACCATCAGTACAGTTATCCAGCAAAACAAATACCCTGAATTTATTAATAGGGTAATCCTGTGATTTAAGCTCATTAATTAAATTAGCCAGAGTTTTTCTGTTGTTATGAGCGTAAACAACTATTGCAAGATTTTCTTTTTCCTCGTAAGCACTATGTCTAAGCTCATTACGGAAAGGTTTATCGTTAAGATTCCGTATTGCAAGTGAAAGAAAATAAAGCGTATATGCTGCTACAAATAAGTATAGTATATTAAATATAAATTCCATAACTATTCTCCTATGATAGTATTTTAGTTAAAATACATCTAAAATTCCATCAATGTAAATAAATGTGTAGATTTTGCATTGGAATACGCGGGTTAACGCCTGAAAACATATCCCCAAACCGGTGTTTTATAATCCGCAAACTGACATAAATAGGAGACCTTAACTTTTCTGCTGCCCGGGACTTTGAGATACCCCTTTCCGTAAACAATTGATGAAATAAAATTTGATCCGATCATTTCCTCGTATTTATCAATATATTCTTTTTGTGAAGTAATTACAGCCGGCGGGTTATAATTCCCGGCCAGGTAATCAGTGCATACAGTTGAATAGGCCGGAAGCGAAATCAAATATAAGAGTAATATCCATAATATTTTTTGCATAAATTAACTTATCTTTTATTTATTTTTCTATTTTTTCTTTTAAATCCTGAAGTTCATATTTTAACCTGTTAATTTCACACTTAATAGGATCAGGGATTCTGTTATGCATAAGAACTCCGTTTTTATCTTTAATTTTCCTGCGTACAATTCTTCCCGGCACACCGACAACCGTAGAATATTCAGGAACATCTTCCACCACAACGGAACCTGCGCCGACACGGACATAATCTCCAAGGGTTATATTCCCTAAGACTTTGGCTCCGGCACCGACAATAACACCGTTACCAAGAGTCGGGTGACGTTTGCCCTGTTCTTTTCCGGTACCGCCCAGCGTCACCTGCTGGTATATCAAAACATCATCTCCGACAATTGTTGTTGCGCCGATAACAACGCCTTCGCCGTGGTCTATAAAAAATCGTCTGCCGATTCTTGCAGCCGGATGGATTTCTATACCTGTAATAATACGGGTTATATACGACATAATCCGCGGGATTAAAGGGATATGCCATTTATAAAGTCTATGGGCAAGTCTGTATGCAATAAGCGCGTGCAAGCCCGGGTAACATAATATTACTTCAAAAAGGTTCGTAGCCGCCGGATCTTTATCGTATATTACCTGAATATCCTCTTTAAGTTTTGTTATTCCGCGTTTTATTACATTAAACATAATATTTGCCTTATTATTTTATTATAAGTTTTGCAAATTTTCTCTTTCCTGCCTGTAATACTATCGGGTCTGAGGATTCAATTGTATAAGCCATATCGGTAATCTTATTCCCGTCAATTTTTACGCCTCCTCCCTGCAAAAGTCTTTTGCCTTCCGAACGGCTCTGGACAAATTGCAGATCAGTAAGAAGATCCAGAATATTTTTTCCTGCTTCAACCTGAACTTCTTCAATATCTTCAGGAATCCCTTTATTTGATACGACATTTATAAACTCTTCCTGAGCTTTGTCAGCACCTGCAAGACCATGGTATTCCTCTGTTATAGTATGCGCAAGTTTTAATTTTATATCACGAGGATTTATCGCATTGGTTTTAATCTGTTCATCTATAACTTTCAGTTCTTCATCCGAAATATCAGTTAATAATTCATAATATCTTGTAATTAAAGTATCAGGAATACTCATTAATTTTCCGAACATGTCTTTAGGACTGTCGGTTAATGAGATACAATGTTCAGGATAAGTTTTTGACATTTTGACAAGTCCGTCTGTACCTTCAAGCAGCGGAAGCAGCATAACCATCTGCGGATACTTTTTACCGTAAGCAGCCTGGATATCTCGTCCCAAAAGGGTATTAAACCTCTGATCCGTACCGCCGAGTTCAATATCTGCGTCAACAACAACTGAATCATAAGCCTGCATAAGAGGATAGAAAAATTCATGAACAGATATCGGTCTGCCTTCAGCATACCTTTTTGCAAAATCATCGCGTGTCATCATTTGGGCAACAGTTATTTGTGCTGATAATTTCAATAACTCAATAAAGCTCATCTTATGAAGCCAGTCCGCATTGTTAGTAACTTCCGCTTTAGTAACATCAACAACTTTTGACATCTGTTCAAAATAAGATTTAGCATTCTCCTCAACCTGCTCTTTAGTAAGCGAAGGTCTTGTTTCTGATTTTCCTGACGGGTCGCCGACCATAGCAGTAGCACCGCCGACAATCAGAACTATTTTATGCCCGAGCTTTTGAAATTCTCTTAGTTTACGCATAACCACAGTATGCCCAAGATGTAAATCCGGTCTTGTTGGATCCATCCCCAGTTTTACACGCAAAGGCGTATTAGTGTCATGCGAGTGCTGAAGTTTTACTGCGAGTTCTTCTATCCCGCCCGGCAAAACTTCCGCACTTCTTGAAAGTTTTTTTGCCTGTTCTATAAATTCTTCTCTTATATCAACCATATCTATTCTCCTTATTTATTTTTATTTTAGCAAAAACAAAAAAAATAAGAAAAAGATACAAAAAGAATAAAAAATTCTTCAAAGAAATTCTCTGAATAAAAAAATCATTCATTAAATATATTTTTCTGTTGATTTTTGAAAAAAATACATTAAAAGGTTGATGTTATGTATTAATAAATACATTATTGTATTTATGGGGAAATATCAAAAGACTTGGAATAGAGGGATAATTCAGTTGGCACAAACAGCAGAAAAAAAACATAAAATAGAAAGCCCCAGCGTATTATACCAGGAATACGACTGGTTCAAGAAGCTGTTTCCTTTAGGGCTGCAGAAATCAGCGGATGATTTTTTCCTGCCCGGGTTAAGATGCGAATTGGTTGGAGTCAGCAAAAATATTAACCTGCTTCAAACAAAAGAGGGATATTTTGTTACTAAAATCCGTATTGACAAATTCTATGATATGTACCTTAGAATTTCCGAACTTGCGATTCCGATGCTTCTCAACAAAGGGCTTGGCAAGTCCGGCCGGCCTTTTGATATTAACAAGCTCACAAAACTTGAACAAAATGTGCTGACAGGTTTTAATGATTATGTTTATAAAATTATAGTACAGTTCTTTGACCCGCCGCCGGTGGTCAACTTTGTGAGGACAAACTTTGATATAACCCATTTGACATTTGTTATAAGGGATGAGGATACAAATAAAGCCGGAAGGTTTATTGTATCAGTACCGGACGGAAGGATTTCTCCGCAAAAAATTATTGTCGGTGATGACAAATTTGATTATGACGACTTTTCAGAATGTCACACGAACGCTCTTATAAGAATTGGGAAAACCCGTTTTTCGGTAATGGAATTAAAAGACCTGGATCCCGGAGACCTGGTTATTCTCGAAGAAAGTGACATCAGAAATCTGACTTTGTATATAAACGATGAAGTTAAAAATGTATTAATTGAACCCAATATGAATATAGAATTCCCATTTAATGAAAGTAACGGAGGTGACGGGATGGCGAATGAAGTACAAGCGAAAAATTTATGGGACAGTATAGAAGTTGATATGTATGCCGAACTTGATCCGGTAAAAATTTCTCTTGGGGATTTAAAAAAGATAGAACAGGGGCTTGTCGTTGATGTTGCGGCTATTTATGAAAATAAAGTAACATTGAGAGTTGAAAATAAAGTTATCGGCCACGGAGAACTTGTTATTGTAAATGACAGGTATGGAGTAAAAGTTACTGATATAGTGCAAAAGGCACCTGCTCCAAAAGCAATACCTTCTGAAAATCCAGCCCGGGAAACACAACAGACGGAAGAAATAGTTCCGGCAGAAGGATCAGCTGAAGATTTAGAGGGAGCTCCGGCAGATGAAACCCTTCCGGAAGAAGGCGCGCCTGCCGGAAATGACGAAGAAGAATTTGATTACAGCGACTTTGAACTGGAAGATGAAGATATTTAATTAAAATATTGAAAGGGATATTATGAGCGGTTACTTAGTTAATTTCGGAGTATATATTATGGCCATGACCGGGCTTATATTCTTTGCCCTTATGGTTTATAAAAAATTTTCACAATTCGGCAGCCCAAAAGCATTAAATACGAAACTTTTGAGCGTTGAAGAAACAATCTCAATTGCGCCGCGAAAAACTCTTTATGTTGTAAAGGCAGGCACTGAAAGATTTCTTATTGCAGGAGATATTGATAAGACAACTTTGATTGCAAAACTTAACGAAACCCCTTCCCGCGATGATTTTTCGACAGTAAATGATCCTGAAAAGTTTGCGGACTTAAACAGACAAGACAAGAATTTTCATAAAATGAACTCTACGTTGAATTTAAAATCAGATAGGGATGAAATTATCCGGACACGGACAAATTATGAAAATATACAAGAAAAAATACGGGCAAAACGCAGCTCCGGCATAGATGATCTGCCGGTAATCGTGAATTTCCCGAACAGACCTCAAAGTAAGACTGCAAATGTTTTACATAATATGGTCAAAAAGATTAATGAATAGAGGATATTATGGATAACGTTTTAAAAGATATAAATCCGGTACTGCAAATATTAATAGTAATGACGGTATTTTCCCTGATACCGTTGGTATTTTGCTGCATGACAAGTTTTTTGCGGTTTGTAATAGTATTTTCAATGCTGAAAACCGCACTCGGAACCCAATCTGTTCCGCCTTCAATTGTTATAATAGGACTTTCAATGATTTTAACATTCTTCACAATGGGGCCTACGTTCCAGAAAATGTATGAACTTGGGAATGTTCCTTATCAGCAGAACCACAATATTGTAATGGCAATTGACGAAGGGGCTAAACCTTTGAAAGAATTTATGATGAAGCAGACAAGAGAATCAGATCTGGCATTTTTCATACAGCTTTCACATAAACAGCCGCCGGCAAGTCCTGATGAGATTACAATATGGCAGGTTGCACCGGCTTATATTATAAGTGAACTCAAAACAGCCTTTGAAATAGGTTTTGTAATATTCGTACCGTTCATTGTCTTAGACCTTGTTGTTGCAAATATTTTGCTGGCATTAGGTATGTTCATGTTATCTCCGACAATTATTTCACTGCCGTTTAAGCTGTTAATATTTATAGCTGTTGACGGGTGGGCGCTAATTGTTCAGGGACTGGTTACAAGTTACAACTAGAAAAGCTTTAAAGGAGCGGAAATATGGTAGAAATTTTAGCAGAATACTTAGCAAAAGGTTTTTTAATCATGCTTGCAATATCAATGCCATGCGTACTGGTAGCGGCAGGTATTGGTCTTGTTGTAGGTATTTTGCAGGCAGTTACCCAGGTTCAGGAACAAAAAATTGCTGATGCGCCGAAAATCTTAGGGGTGTTTCTTGTAATTGTTATAGGCGGTTTCGGATTTATAAGATTACTAAATAATCTTTTTATAGATGGAATGGCACTTGCGTTTAACGTTGTGCCGAAGAATGACACTTACGTGTTATCATCGGATTATCACAAGTATACTTCTCCTTACGGAAATCTTTCACCACAAAAACTCAAAACCAACGGGGACATTGATTATATGATGAAAAATCCTAATAAAGTGCCATATATAGACAAAAACGAAAAAATTAAGACTATACGGTCAAACAGAGTTGCAAACCCGCAGCCTGACTTACTTGAAACAAGGACTATTAACAGACGGTAGGAGAGTTTTATGGATAATTTTTATACAGAACTTGCAAAACTTCTCCCAAACTTAAATGCTTGTTTATTATCAGGGATTTATATATTTTCAAGGATAATAGGCTTTTTCAGATTTTGCCCGGTATTTAACCGAAAAGAGATTCCGGGCATGGTGAAACTTGCCCTGGCCTTAATGTTTACAGTAATTCTCATAGGTCTTATAAGTCCGGGAATTGCTGATATAAAGGCTGCCAAGGATTCTATGCTGTTGTCCATAATATTGAATTTTGCAGTCGGTGCAATTATCGGATATCTTGCCCAGCTAATTTTAATAGCGATTGATGCCGGGGCTGACATGATTAATATGCAGATGGGTTTATCTTCCGCAATGGTTTTGGATCCGACAACTTCATCCCAGGTGTCTATTCTTACAAAGCTTTTTTCTCTTTTAGGGCTTTTAATTTTTATTGAGCTTGGCGGAATTTATTGGTTAATGCAGGCGTTATTAAGAAGTTTTGAAATATTTCCGCTGTATGCAACATCACTGCCGTTGTCACAACTAGTTAATTTTGATTATCTTATTAAAATGACCTCTAATGTATTATTTATGGGGCTGCAAATTGCCTCACCCGTACTTCTTGCGACATTGGGACAGGATATTATTCTCGGTGTAATTTCCAAAACAGCGCCGCAGGTAAACGTTTTCCAGTTAAGCTTTTTGTTCAAGCCGGTTTTTGGTGCAGCAATTCTTGTATGGATTATGCCTATGCTTTTGAATGTTATAAGTGATTATTTCCTCAGCTATTCCAAGATTTTTTAAATATGAGTTTTAGCAGGACGACTATTTATAATCATAGATAAAAACAAAAGCGGTAATTAATTACCGCTTTGTTTCCTGATTATTTTTGTAATTTTGCTGCGTCGTTAACCTTCATTGCGAAATATGGTTTACCTTTTTCTTTCAGGAAAATTACATAACTGTCGTTAAAATAGAATTTTCTTGTTTCAGCAGGCGGCTCAAGCATAGCCTTCATTGTAGCAATTCCTGCTTCTGATTTAAGTTTTACGCCTTTTTCATCCATTTTAAATTCAACAGTTTCTATAGCTTTGTCAATAATGAGATCCGATTTTTTAATTTTTTTATGACAAAGCTCGTCGAAAGAGCGTTCTGATTTAAAATCAATAACCGGTGCTTTAAATTCATCCTGCTTTGTGAAACGCGGATTAGTTGTAGACACTCTGTATTTTTTCATCATATCGGTATAAAGGTTATCGAGTGTTTTTTCGTCATCGGTTCTGTATAAGTATACAAAATCATTTTGCTGAGTCGGGATCTCAATAGCAAAATCATCTTTATCATTATAGAAAAGCACGTGGATAGTGTTTCTAACATTTTCCGGTGCATTTTTCTCAAGCCCGAAATACTGAACTTTACCTTTACTGCCTTTAAATTTCGCGTCTTTCAACTTGTTAAACGGCTGCATATATTCAAAATCTTTTTTCAGCATAGCATAAAGAATATATTTACCCTCACCCGGCGTCCAGTCAAAGCCGTCAAGGATTGCGCTTGTCTCATTGAACTTATCTTTAATACCTTGCTCAATTTCAGCCTTAAGCTCGGGAGAAGTGAGCCCCCATTTTTTGTAATAAGCACTGTCTGAAAGATCTTCTACAGTAAACGATTGCTTGTTCAGCTCCTCAGCCATAACTGATTTATACCCTTTAAATTCAATAGGATTTTTAACAAGTTCATTTACCAGATCATTCCATACGAGTTGAAAAGTTCCTACCCAAACCTGATTAACAGCTTCGGATTTAGATTCCAGTGTAGGAAGTATCTCCAAATCAGCCTTCCTCTTGCCGAACGCGCAGGCTGAAAGTCCGAACATTACAAGAACACCGGCCAGCAGCAGTACAAATATTTTTTTCATATACTCTCCTTTCTTCAATCCAAAATCTCGTGTATAATTGATATTTTATCATCATCAAAAATTTTAATCAATAAAGTTTTTTCTTTTGAGGTTTCACCCTTTACAATTTCAATGCAAGACTTTGGAATTTTCAGCTCCTTAGCTAAAAATTCAATAAGCGCCTTATTAGCTTTATTTTCAATCGGCTGAGCCGTAACCTTGATCTTAACACCGTTTTCATCTTTTATAATTAGATTCTTACTTGAATTAGGCGAAATTCTAATCTGAACAAGCAGCCCTTCTTTGGTTTTTCTGATCATAATTTGTAATCCTTATGTATGAAATTTAACGTTTTTGCTTGAAAATCATATATGAAATTATTATTATAATTATATCATGACTGAAAAATCGCTTTTTGAAGAAATAAAACAAACCCTTATAGCACAGCATCGTGATAAAGAGGAAATACAAAAGATAGAAGAAGCATTTGAATTTGCCGAACGGCTGCACAAAGGCCAGTACAGAATTTCAGAAGAACCGTACATAATTCATCCGGTAGAAGTTGCGAAAATTCTGGTTGATTTAAAAGCAGATTCACATACTCTTATGGCGGCTTTTTTGCATGATATTCTTGAGGACACCGACACGCTGCCGGAAGAAATAGAAAAACGTTTCGGGAAAGACGTTCTAACTCTTGTGCAAGGGGTTACCAAACTCGGTAAATTAAAATTCAAATCAAATGAAGAACGCCAGGCCGAAAACTTCCGCCGTCTTTTCATTGCAATGGCCAATGATATAAGAGTTATTTTTCTTAAACTTGCAGACCGGCTTCACAATATGCGCACGCTTAATTTTATGGCAGCAAACAAACAGCAGAAAATCGCAAGAGAAACACTCGATATATTTGCTCCGCTTGCAAACCGGTTGGGGATCGGAAAAATTAAAGCTGAACTTGAGGATTTGTCACTAAGATACCTTGAACCGGATAAGTATTTTGAAATAGCCCAGCTCGTATCCCAAACAAAAGCCGAACGTGAAATGACTGTTCAGCTTTTGATTGACCAAATTTCAAAAGACGTAAAGAAAAACGGAATTAATGCACAAATTACCGGTCGTGCAAAACACTACTACAGTATTTATTCCAAGATGAAACGGCTTAACATTGCATTCCATGAACTCTACGATATTACGGCTGTCCGCGTAATTGTTGACACGGAAAAAGAATGCTATGAAGTATTAGGACTTATTCATTCACAATTTAAACCTATCCCCGGCCGTTTCAAAGATTATATTGCGATGCCTAAGGGCAACATGTATCAATCACTTCACACATCGGTAATCGGCCCGCGCTCCAAACCGCTTGAAGTCCAAATCAGAACTTGGGAAATGCACGAAGTTGCCGAATACGGTGTTGCTGCGCACTGGAGATATAAAGAAAAAGGTTC
>CALUYR010000055.1 GCA_944325045.1 Candidatus Gastranaerophilales bacterium | reverse complement strand
CCTTAAAATCTCTGTCGAACCTTGTGAAAAGAATGTTATTAGCCTTTCAGGCTCAAGCGCACTGATCCCTTATGATGAAAAAAATCTTGTATATAAAGCAGGCATGTTGTTTTTAGGTAAGCTGAATACAGATAAAAGTTATAAAATATCTGTTTATATAGAAAAAAATATTCCGGTATCAGCAGGGCTTGCGGGCGGCAGTACGAATGCTGCCGGCATGCTGTTCGGGGTGAATGAACTCTTAAATCAACCGTTTAGCCGGAATGAACTTCATCTGATGGCGGCTGAATTGGGTTCTGACTTGAATTTCTGCCTTGAAGGCGGATGTAAAATGGCCTCCGGCCGCGGGGAGATTTTAGAGGATATGCCGGTTAAAGATAATTTAATATCACTGATTAAGCCTATTGATCTTGGGATAAGCGCGAAAGAAGCTTATACAAAATTTTCTCAAAAATTATCTGCCGGACTTCCGGGAAGAGATAATTTTGTTAACGATCTTGAGTGGGCAGTTATTGATGATTATGAGCAGCTTCAAACAATAAAGTCATTATATCCTGACTCTGTAATGTCCGGTTCAGGGTCTACATATTATATAATTGGGAAAGATTTTAAACATCTTGACGGTTTTTGGATTTGTAACGGTCTAAAAACTACTTCTTGCGGAGTAATGGTTATCTAAAAAAAAGGGGACACTTCAGAATGCTTAACCTGCTTTAACCCAATGTCATTCATTCTATTCAGTGTTTAATAAGCCCTTTAAACTTGCCCGGTTTGAATTTGGTGAGTTTAAATACCGGCAGTTTAAAGACGACTATCCGTGGTAGGGTTTCATTTCTTTATTGTGTTTTTATATGTTTCGATCTATAATGGTGTTCGGATTATATAAAATATACAGGAACCGGAATGGCTACAAAAACTTTTGATGAACAAATAATTAATTATGTAAAAGATACAAACTTAAAACACATAGCAGTAATTATGGACGGGAACAGACGCTGGGCAAAGGAGAGAAATCTGCCGTCTGCATTCGGCCACAAAAAAGGGGTTGAATCTTTAAAACGTGTTATGCGTGCGTGCGATGATTTCGGGGTAAAATATTTGACTGTTTACGCATTTTCGACGGAAAATTGGAACAGAAAAAAAGAAGAAGTTGACTTTTTAATGGATCTTCTTGGCCAGACTATAAAAAATGAACTGAATGAAATGCACAAGAACGGTGTTGTTATAAATTTTATAGGCGATTTAAGCAAACTTAATCCAAAGCTGCAGGAAATCCTGGCAAATGCTGTTGATGTTACAAAAAATAATTCCGGTGTAAGGCTTCAGATTGCATTTAACTATGGAGCAAGAGATGAGATTGTCCATGCAGTAAAAGAAATTGCAAACAGAGTGAAAGAAGGAAAAGTCAGGGTTGAGGATATAAACGAAAATCTTATTTCCGATAATATCTATACTCGTACAATACCGGATCCGGATTTATTAATCAGGACAGGCGGGGAAATGCGTGTTTCAAATTATCTTTTGTGGCAGATCGCATATTCGGAATTTTATGTTACAAAAATGTTGTGGCCTGATTTTGATAAAGAAGCATTGGCTAAGGCAATTGAGGATTTTCACTCGCGCCAGCGCCGTTACGGAAAGTAGGAGTTATGAAGAAAATAGTTTTTGCAACATCAAATCCGCATAAGCTTAAAGAATTAAATGAAATTGTCCAATCATTTGGAGTTAAGAATATTGAATTTATATTGCCTCCTGCAGGGTTTGATCCGGTAGAAAACGGAACAACATTTGAAGAAAATTCATTTATAAAGGCGAAAGAAGCAAATCGTCTTACAGGAATGTATTCTCTTGCGGATGATTCCGGGCTTTGCGTTGAAGCATTGAACGGTGCGCCGGGCATATATTCCGCCCGCTATGCCGAAACCCCGCAAGCACGAATTGACAAACTTCTTGAAGCGGTTAAGCCTTATAAAAATCGTAAAGCTAAATTCGTTTGTGCAATGTCTTTGATAAATGAGGAAGGCCGGGAGGTTTTTGCTTATACTGGTGAATGCCGCGGCGAGATTTCTAAAACACAAGCCGGTACCGGCGGCTTTGGTTATGACCCTATTTTTCTTGTTGAAGGTAAAAACGGTTTAACTATGGCAGAGCTTTCTGACGAGGAGAAAAATGAAGTTTCTCACAGAGGCAGAGCTTTGAGAAAAGTTCTTGAATTTTTAAAGTATTAAAACAAATATTTATTGCCCGGCTGATTAGTATTATATACCTGATCGGATAATTTATTCCGTATTATTTTGGGTGTTTAATTTTCTTGCTAACTAAGTTTGAAGGAGGGTTAATGAGTATTACATCAGTTATTGTTCCAAATGAAGAAGAAAAAAATTGCGGGTTTGGTATTCTGACAAACTCAAAGTTTGTAAAAGATTTGAAAGAGGCACAGATTTTGCCGGCTGAAAACTTTAAGGAAACTGTATACAGACATGATGGTGTTTCTGTTGATAAGGTTATAGAATATCACCCTCAAACAGGCAAGAAAATTAAGGTTACGAATTTTGATTATTTTGATGATACGAAGGTCAAATCTATAGAGGATTATGATGCAGAATCCGGTGCAAAACTCAAGGTTACAAGTTTTTCTTTGTTCAAGTCAATAACTGATTTTGACATAAGTTCCGGGAAAAAAATTAAGACTACGAATTTTGATATTAAAAATGAAACTAAAAAGACATCTGTATATGATTTTGATTTGGAAAGCGAAAAAATTGTACGGATTACTCTTTTCAGACCCGACGGTAATTCCGTGAGCCTTGTAAAAGAACTTGATCCAAAGACCGGCATGGTAAGAAGATGTGTTAACTACAAAAAAAATTCTACCGCTATAAGTTCAGTATCTCAATACGAATTTCAAGGTGATAAAACAATTAAAACAACTTTTTTCTATAATACACCGATATATTTTACAAGTAACCAGGCGCTTTCCCGTAAGGTTACGGCAGACGCGTTGAACAAGAAAGTTCTTGATGAAAATCAAAAGAACAGAGTAAATAAATTAATTGATAATCTTTACAAAAATAAGCTAAGCTTTTCATCTGTTGCAATTTCTTAATAATAGTCTTGCAAAGTTGTTACGAATGTAGTATAATATTTTCGTAAAACAGGAGTGTGTGGCAATGGGTGTTAATTTAGACCGCAGCGGTTATATGAACTATGTAAATCAGCAGCGTCAGGCATTGATAAATAAGAATTATAATGAGATATATTCCCATGAGCTTGCGCACAAAACAGCGGGCGGAAGTTTTGCAGGTTCAATAGTTATAGAGCGGAATTCAGAAGGAATTCCGGTAGGTGGTCATGTTGCCATAAAAATGCCGGTACTTGACAGGAACAATCCGCAAAAGACTATTGATCATGCTGATACCGTAATCCGTTCAGCAATGGCTCCGTCTGATCCGTCAGATCAGGATTACAAAGTTGCGGCACAAGCACGCGCCATAAAAAATGAGGCAGTAAGTTTAAAAAATAAAAAAGATGGAGTTGGCAGCAGGCTTGATATTCAGGCATAGCGATTTTAAGAATTAGTAATGACTATGTGGTTTATTGCAGGTACAAAGAAGGCTTAACTGATTTTTAGGATAGACTTCCGGATTAAAAAATAATATAATTACAAAATTATTAATAATCCCGTCTTGCAATATTTAAGCTTTTGTATTAATAATATGTCTATGAATAAAAACGGATTTATTATTATTAATTTGCTGTTATCTTCTAATATATTATATCCGCTAATGTATGTAGGACTTCTACTATTAAGTTCCATTGTGCCAATAATCTCTTTTGATTTTATTATACTTATATTATTACTTAGTTTTGTAATTCTATTTATTTCAAAATTATGTTTTCTTAACATATTCTACAAATATTCACCGGAAAATTCTTGGACTCATATACTCTTAGATAAGATTAAAGATAATAAACCTTTTAGATTTAAATTTCTATTATTTATTTTATGTTTGGACTTTTTGGGAATTATTGTACTGCCTGCTGTTGCATGCCTATATAATTTTATAGAACCTAAAACCATTCGATATTTGTCATTGTTGCATAAGTATGTACTAATCTATCCCTTTTTCTTAGGCGGCATATTTTTTAGCTATATTTTCTTCTTAATTTCATCATGGATTAAAACCGACGGTTTTAAAAGGTTGGTTAAACGGATTAAGAAGATTGTTTCAAGAATATGGCCTGGTAATAAATGCATAGATGTATTAATTTTTATTATTATTAATTTAGTGTTGTCTTCTAATATACTATATGCGTTGTTCGCATATGCCTTAATCTTAATATTAATACCGCCATGTCCATGCAAGATCATCTGTAGTTTATGGGTTTTTTCTTTTTTAGTCCTATCTATATTGGGATTCTTATTTATAATATTTCCTATTATAAAGTTATTAATCTTCCATTTTTTATATAAATTTTTACCTAAGACATCATTGACTTATTTATTATTGGATAAAATTAGACATAATAAATCTTTTAGAACGACATTCTTATTATTTATTGTTTTACTCGATATATGTTTATTTTTCATAGAACCATATATAGTAATAAATAAACATTCGGAAGTATACATGACTGCATTATATATGTACTTTATAGTGTATTGTCTATTGTTAGGCGGAGTGTTTATAAGCTATATTTCGTTTTTAAGTATTCAATGGCTTATATCCAAGTTTACAAGATCTTCTAATTAGAAATGTCATTAACAAATCCGGCTGGAGTACTAAATTTGGGTGTTAATAGTGTATTCATACTTTTTGAGGGATATGAAGCTCTGTTATTGTATAATATGTTTCAATGAGTTCTTTGTCCTGATAATGTCTGGCGGCTTTGACTAACTTGTTAGGATCATTCTTATTAAAATCGTATGTATCCAATACTTTCAGGTGTAAATCTCCTTTATCATCCAGGTGTATGTCAATCAGATCAACATTGTGTAATGCAGAAAATAGATTTGGTGTTTGGATAGGATGGAATCCGAATGAATTGTCTTTCAGTTTTTTATTTGCTATTAAAGTTGATTTGTTTTCTCTGATGAAATTTTTAAACTTAGCAGAATTTTGTATTTTCTTTGCAAGTGAACTATTGCTGTTAAAAACTATACCTTTAGAATCATTTTTCTGCATTTGTTTTTGTATCTTTTGGGTTACTTTCTTTTCCAACTGTGGATCTTTTAACTCTGATATACTTGCATAATATTTTCCGTTTTTACGTATATATTCATGATTTGGCGGGACTTTTTTTTCTGCAATATTCCATAACTCTGCTGCATCATGCATAAATAAGAGTGTTCCTACAAAATTTATTCCTAATGTAAAAATAGCTAAAGCACTTTTACTTCTTTTATATTTAAGATTTCCTATATTAATATCTAATTTTTTTATCTCTTTAATTATTTCTTCGAAGCTTGGTAGGTTTTTAAGTTGTTGTCGAGCTGTTTGAATATTTTTCTGTATATTTGCTATCTCTGTTTTTGTTTCTATTGTTCCTAAATATGATTGCGAGAGTGCTTGTCTATAATCTCTTATATTTTTTTCTATTTTACCTGTTAAATTAAGTTGTTCTTTATACTCCAGGAGATTTTGTTCTTTATTTCGGATTTCTTTTTTTATCTCATCCGTTAATTCATATTGCGTTTTATACTTTTGGATTTCTTGCTCACCTTTTCTTGTATATTCGTTTATTATATCCTTTATTATGTTGTTTTGTTCACTATATTTATCTAACAGCATTTTTTGCTCATCAATAAGCTGCTGCTGGCTGCGGCATTCATCATCCAGACATTTTAAGTCCCCTTCAATTTTATTTAATTCAAGTTCTAAAGACTTGCGTTTTTGAGCTATTGCACGGCGGGCTTCTATCGGATCAGTTGTTTTGGTTTCTTTTTCAATTAATTTTATCCAGCATTTACAGTTTGGATGCGGTTTATCAGGAATATCATCCGCAGAATCAAATATTTTACCATTAAGTTTCCTACACGTTTCACAAGCTCCGGGTTCGGTATTCCATTCATAATTCATGTTACTTTTTCGTACGTTTCCGTATAATTTGTTTCCCATTTTATTTCCTTTCGTCATTTAATTCTTCAGTGACAACTTCAACTGCTTCGTCAGTATCAATATCAGGATTGTTTTTAGTGTCCCAGATAATATTGTTTGCTGCTCCAAGTTTAATGTAGGACTTTATGACATCTATCGGATATTTTTTTATTACATACAAAATTGTTCGGAATGTTTTTTCACCAAATATCATATCTTCATCCAGTTGTATCTGTTCTTGCACTATGGCATTCTTTTTGTAGCCCGTCAGCATGTTAAGGCCGGTTTGAAAATCTAAAACAGCTCGCCGTTCCCCAAAATCATTTACGTATTGCAACATAAAATCCCCAAGTTCGCAAATTTTTCTGTAATCTTCTTCCGTAAGCGGATTTTCCTCTTCGGCAATCTGTTTAAGCATTGCCATCCCCTTCTCACGATACTGTTTAACTTGGTTTCTAATCTCATCATTCATCTTTTCAGACGGGGCTGCCGTTGAAAATAGTTTGTTTTTTACTGTTTCAAAATTTGTCATAAAAATGCCTCTTTTAGTTGTGTAAAATCCAGTTATATAATTATTTCACATTCTAAAAGTTTTTAAAGTCGCTATTTTCGTATAGGCATTTTTATGGAGGCCTGAAAATAATATTAATTATTTCTTTGAAATTATTATAAGATTTCTTGTGTGGTTTTCGGCAAGCGGAAGGTCGTATTCTATTATGTCTTTTATTTGAGCGTTGTATTTTTTTATTATATAGTCAGCTTCTTTTAATTCTTCCTCTGCCCGCAATGATTTGTATGCAATAAAATATCCGTCAGGTTTCATAAGCGGAATTGCATACGGAATTAGAATTTTCATTGCCGCTACTGCCCGCGATGTTACAAAATCAAAATTTCCCCCCTTAAGATTTTCCGCCCTTTCACATACCGGATTTAGATTCGTCAGTTCTAAATTCCGCTTTATTTCTGTTATTGCATTAATTTTTTTCCGAATACTGTCCAATGCAGTTACATCCATTTCAGGATACGCTATCGCTAGCGGTATTGACGGAAAACCGCCTCCTGTTCCTATATCAAGCAGCGATTTACCATTCGGATCAATATTGAACTTTTCAAAAAATTTTGAGAGTGAAAGACTATCATAGATATGCTTTTCCCATAAAAATTTTTCGTCATTTTTGGATATCAAATTCAGCTTGGAATTTTGATCCAAAAATTCTGTTATGTATTTATCAAAAATTTTTTTATCCATTTGTAATTATCTCGTTTTCTAATTTATCAAATTCGGTTTCGCCAAGCCGTACTTTTAAGTCTCGTATTCTTTGTTCAATTTTTTGAGTGTTTTCATTTGCATCCGATGATTTTGATACTGCAAGCGCTTTCATATAAGCTTTAAGCGCGCTGGAAAACTCTTTTTTATAAACACAAAAATCTCCGTATTCCATATTAGAATTTATTATGTAAAACGGTTCTTTTAATTGTTTGGCAGATTTTAGCGCGGTGTTAAAATATGTTAGTGCTTCATCCGGGGATTTCCCACAGAGAAGTTTTGAAAGTTTTAGCGCTGAAATGTATACCCCGTTAAGATTCCCGTTCGTCTGGTCGATTTTCAATCCTTCTTTAAAATATTTTACAGCAAGATTCTTTGCCCCGGTGTCATCAAAAATCATTGCCAGATTTACTATAGCAGAAGAAAGATATGGATTGTCCTTTGTTATATCCATACATCGTTTATATAATTGAACTGCCGGCTTAATTTCATCCAAATCGTCACAAACTGCAGCAAATTTGTAATATAATTCCGCGAGTATTTTTTTGTCCGTAAGCGGTTCTATTAACTCATAAGCTGCTTTATAGTGTTCATAAGCTTCTTTAATATCCTGGTTTTTTATGGCTGCTAACGCCAGATGGGCTTTTATCTTCAATCCGTTTGAAATATTTTCATGCGGTGATAATATATCATTTAAAAGCATTTCCGCTTTTTTATGTTTGTATGTTATATAAAAAATGTTCGCAATCGAAAGCCGCATTTCATTAAGTTTTTCAAAATCACCCGCTGTAGTAAAGTATTCCAGTGCCATATCGTAATATTTTAAGGCACTGTACCAGTCAGAAATTTTCTCATAATTTTTGGCAATTCTCGTGTAAATTCTCGATACCATAAGCGCAAAATTATCGTCGTCTTTTAGCGTTAACGCCATTTGATAAAATGCTATTGCTTTTTTGTAATTAAAATTGATTTCTTCTCTCTGAGCTTTGTTCATCAGTTCCATAAGCGGAAGTTTAGCCTCCTCAGGTGTCAGAATTTTATTGGAATAGTCGATAAATTTATTTATAGAACTTGCAATCCCATCCATAATCTGTTTTTCTTCTGCTTCGGTTTCAAAAATAAATGAGATGTTTTTGATTTTTTCTTCTTTGGATTGAGGTATTATAATTTCCGGTTTCGGAATTTCGTCGGACTGCGGAATATTATAATCACACTTGCTGTCAGCAGAATATTCCAGCGCTTCAACTGTCGTTGAATTAAGCGGTGTAACAGGCTGCGGTTTTTGCGGAATAAATAATGAATGATACTCTATTTCAGAACGCATTGTCTGTCTTGAAATCAGCATATCCCGTTCAAAAGGCTTCAGCGGAAGTTGTGTCGAATACAGCTCAACACAAGACTTATGAAGCTTTATATTCACATTTGACGGAATTGAGTTTTGTGAAATATCCTTGTAATAGTCCTGAAGATATATCATATCTTTTTCTTTAGAAAGAAGAAAATTGTCAAGAAAGAAATTTATCTTTTCCTCATCATATAAGTTAATGGTTTTAAGAAGTTTAATGCTTACCGGATGCCTCAAAACTGTCAAAAGCCTGAAAAGGTGTCCGCTTACCGGGTCGACAAACGCCAAAACCTCTCTCAGAATAAAGTCATTGTACGAAAGGAAACTTTTAGTATACCCGTCAAGAAAATTTATTAAAGTAAGATGGTGCGCCTGAATTATCTTGACGGAGAGTTTGGTGTAAAGAAAATAACCGTGCGTATGTTTGTAAAGTTCATCAGATACCGGCCCGATCATTTTGATTCCTTCCGAGCGCAGGTATTTTTCAAAAATCCCTTTTTCAAGTGCAAGTATCGTAACACGTTCAAAATTAATTTTGCCGGTAAAATCGTCATAGTCAAATGTCCTTGCTATAACAATAGTTTTGACATTGTCCTTTTTTAGTATATGAAACAGAAAATCAAGGATTTCCTGCTTGTTATTTTTCAGAACACTCTCAAATGAGTTAATTATAATTACAATCGGCCGGCTTATCGAATTAAAATATGAGGCAATTTTCTGTGTAAAATTTTCAGATTTAATTTTTGGCTGAGAAATAACTTCTTTCATTGTAAGATTTTTAAAGTCCTCAAAAAATGAAAGAAGGATGTCATCAAGTATAGTTGTCTCAAAACAGTTGTATTCAAGTACAATGGCATCAGCACAGAGAAACTGCAAAGAATGATCAATAATTTGCGTTTTCCCGGTACCTAAAAATCCGTTAACCAGCAGTAAAGGCGTTTTGCTGTTATAGAAATTAAAAATACTTTCCAGCTGTTTTTTGTTGTTCTCAAGTAAATACTGGTTTATTTTGCCTTTTTCGTCCTTGACTAAATTTTTTACCTCGAAATTTTCATCGGTGAACCTTGTTTCC